>JALSTE010000319.1 GCA_026983855.1 Acidimicrobiia bacterium | reverse complement strand
CTGAGTCTCCTTCGACGACTTCCACCAGCGTGGTTCCGTCGACGTCGGTTGGGGTGTCGTCCACCACTGAGTCTCCTTCGACGACTTCCACCAGCGCCGTACCACCCAACCCCGGCCCGGAGTTCGTGAGACTCGCAGCCGTACCGTCGAGCATCGAGGTCTCCCAGGGGAGCTGCGGCGGCGGGCTGACGGAGGTCCTGGCCTCGGTCGACGACTCCGACGGTGTGGCAGGTGTCGAGGTTCACTGGAACAACGGCGTTGAGGACATGACCACCGTCCTGGCCGACGGGGGAGGCACCTTCAGGGGCCTCGTCGGCACGTTCGTCACCCCTGGTGACGTGGTACTCACGGTGGTGGCGACGGACACACTGGGGGCGGAGACCACCGCCGAACTGCCCATCCAGGTGACCCCCTGCCCTCCGGGCTAGCCGTCGCCCGGCCGTCGCCCCTGGCGAGCCCGGTGGAGCCTCCGGAGGGCCTCACCGACACCGGGGTCAGCGGCCATCTCCTCGAGGAGTCTCCCCGCGGGCCGCCGCCAGTTGGGGCGGACATCGGAGGATGAACCGGGGACGTTCACCGGTAGTTCCTCCAACCAGAGATCCTCCAGCCACGGTACGACCAGGGGGCTCTCGGAGCGACCCAGCCACTCCAGCAGTTGATCGAGCAGGGCGTCGGGGTCAGCGGGGTCGGCCCCCACCGTCCGGGCCATGACGGTCACGGCCCGGGCCCGGGTCCGGCGTTCGTCTTCCTCGTCCCCGGGAGCCAGGAGGCCCAGGCGGAGCCTCTCGTCGATGTCGGTGCCCGCCACCCACCCGGCCAGTGGCGGGGTGTCGTGGGTGCCGATCATGGCCACCCGGTCGGGCCCGGGGTCCGATAGGTGCGGGCCCGATCCCGCCGCGAACTCCGCCAGGTACAGCCCCGATATGCCGTGTCCCGACATGGCGGTCTCGATGTCGGGGGGCACGGTACCCAGATCCTCGCCGATGATCCGACACGAGTGGCGGTGCGACTCCAGGGACAGCACGGCGAGAAGCTCCGTCAGGGGGTACCCCACGTAGGTGCCCTGGGCCCGATCGAGGCCCTCGGGTATCCAGTAGAGACGGGTGAGGGACATGATGTGATCCAGCCGGAGCAGCCCCGCCCGTGATGCCTGGTGGGCGATCGTGGCCCCGAGGTAGGCGTGACCCTCGGCCCGTGAGGCCCGGGGCAGCAGGGGAGGGAACCCCCAGTCCTGACCGGAGGGGAATCCGGCGTCGGGTGGGGCGCCGACGGTCACGTCATGGGCGAAGAGCCCCGACCGGGACCAGGCGTCATACCCCTCGGGGTGAACCCCGACCGGTAGATCCAACCCCAACTCGACACCAACGGCCCCCAGGCGGGCGACGGTGGTGTCCATCTGACGGCGGGTCAGCAACTGGGCGGTCAGATGGAACCGGTGTTCGGCCGGGTCGATGTCGTCATCGGTGAGGAGCCCCGAGCGCTGTGGCTCGGGCCAGTTGTGCCAGTCCCGGCCCAGGACCCTCTGAGCCCCACGGAAGCGGGCGTAGGCCGCCAGTTCGGGGTCGACGTCCTCCTCGGGGGGAGTGACCGCCCCCCTGAGAGCCTCCCTCACCTCCCCGGCGGCCCTGACCACGTCGAGACTCCCGACCGGACCGACCCCCCGGTGTCCGGCCCCGAGATCGAGGATCAACTCGGACCAGAACAGACGGCTGACCGGGGAGTACGGACTGGGCTCGGCGGGGGGATCGTTGAACGTGGGAAGCAGGGGCAGGACCGTCACCACCCGGCCCCCGCGTGCGGCCATCCATTCGCCGAAGGCGGCGAGATCGGCGAGATCACCCACGGACCGGCTGCGGCGGGACTGCAGGGCGGGGAGCTGGACCGCCAACCCCCACGGCCGGGTTGCACCGGGTTCGTCATCGCGATCCCCGCCCCACCCACCCGTGAGGGCGGTGGTGTCCGACCACGTGAGGGTGGGGGCGGAGATCACGTGGGCCGCGGTGTCCCGTCCCCCGACACGGGCGGTCAGCCGGTGCCGCCCGAGGGGCAGGCCGCGATCACACCTGATTCGGTTCTCCCGCACGTCGAGGGAAAACGATTCCCCGTTCTCGAGGGTGAGCGTGGCCGCCTCCACTCCCACCCCGGTCGTGGTGGGAATCCGGGAGTGGGGAAAGCGCCCGTCCCAGGCGACCTGGACCGGGGCCATGACCTCGGCGAACCGCTCCGACCTGAGCGTGGCCAGGGCGACCCCGGCGTCGGATTCGTGTTCCAGCCCGGCCCCGAGAGCGCGGCACACCCGCAGCAGGGTCTCGGCGCCCACCTCGACGTGGCGGCCCAGACCGTCGGTGTAGGAGGTGGCCACACCCAGGAACCGGGCCAGGGTCCGGAGATCGGGGCCGGGGTCAGGACCCATCCGCATGCCCCGCCGGCGATAGAAAACTGACGGCCAGGGGGGGAACGGTGAGCACGATCGACTGGCCGTGCCCATGGGCGGGCACCTCCTCGGTGACGAGTGTCCCGTTCAGCACGCCGCTTCCCCCGTAGGCCGGGTCATCGCCGCTGGTCAGCTCGATCCACACCCCGGCGGCGGGGACCCCGATCCGGTAGTCGGGTCGGGGAACGGGGGTGAAGTTGGCCACCACGAGCACCGGTCGGTCACCATCAGCGAGGCGCAGGAAGCTCAGGACGCAGTTGTCCGCGTCGTCGCCTATCACCCAGGAGAAGCCGACCGGATCATGGTCGTGGCGATGGAGGGCGGGTTCCGACCGGTACAGCCCGTTGAGGGCCACCACCCAGTCCATGACCCCCGAGTGCCGGGGATCCTCGAGCAGTTCCCAGGGCAGTTCCTGTTCGTGATCCCATTCCCGGTCGTCGGCGAACTCGTCACCCATGAACAGCAGCTTCTTGCCCGGGAGGGCGAACTGGTAGCCGTAGAGCAACCGCATTCCGGCGAACCGCTGCCAGTCGTCACCGGGCTGGCGGTCGAGCAGGGGTCCCTTGCCGTGCACCACCTCATCGTGGGAGAGCGGCAGCACGAAGTTCTCGTTGAAGGCGTAGACCATCCGGAAGGTCAACTCGTCGTGGTGCCAGCGCCGGTGGACGGGATCCCGCCTGAGATACTCCAGGGTGTCGTGCATCCAGCCCATGTCCCACTTGAACCCGAACCCCAGACCCCCGGTGTCGGTGGGTCGTGACACCCCCGGCCAGTCGGTGGACTCCTCGGCGATGGTCATGGTGTCGGGATGGTGCAGGTAGAGCCGGCGGTTCATCTCCCGGAGGAACTCCACCGCCCCGAGATTCTCCCGTCCCCCGTACTCGTTGGGGATCCATCCCCCCTCGGGGCGGGAGTAGTCCCGGTAGAGCATCGACGCCACCGCATCGACCCTGAGTCCGTCGGCGTGGTAGCGCTCCAGCCAGAACCGGGCGCTGGACAGCAGGAAGCTACGGACCTCACCACGGTCGTAGTTGAAGATGGCGCTCTTCCAGTCGGGGTGGAATCCCAGTCTGGGATCGGCGTGCTCGTAGAGGTGGGTGCCGTCGAACCGGGCCAGGCCGTGGGGATCGTTCGGGAAGTGGCTGGGGACCCAGTCCAGAACCACGCCATAGCCGTTGCGGTGGAGGAGATCGACCAGGTACATGAAGTCCTGGGGGGTGCCGTAGCGGGACGTCGGTGCGAAGTAGCCGGTGGTCTGGTAGCCCCATGAGCCGTAGAAGGGATGCTCCATCACCGGTAGGAGTTCCACGTGGGTGAATCCGGTGCGGTCCAGGTGGCGCACCAGGGCCCGGGCCTGGTCCCGGTATCCACCGGGCTCGTAGCGCCAGGAGCCGAGGTGCACCTCGTAGATCGAGATCGGAGCCCGGTACGAGTTGTGATCCCCCCGTCCCGACATCCACTCCCCGTCGTTCCAGTCGTGGGTGAGGTCCCAGACGACCGAGGCGGTGGCGGGGGGTTGCTCGCACTCGAAGGCGAGGGGATCGGCCTTCTCCAGGGTCGATCCACTCCCGGTGACGATGCGGTACTTGTACCTGTCACCGACCGCGGCCCCGGCGATGCGTCCCGACCAGATGCCGGCGTCGGAGGGATGGAGTCCGGAGCGGTGGGGGTCCCAGGAGTTGAAGTCCCCGATCACCTGCACGGCCCGGGCGTTGGGCGCCCACACCCGGAAGGTGGTCCCGGAGTCGTCGGCGTGGGCACCCAGTAGATGGGCCAACCCGTCGTGGGTTCCCTCGCCGAACCGCCACAGGTCCAGATCGTCCAGAGGGGGGACGGTCTCGGTGCGGCCATTGTTCATCGGGTCACGATATGGGGCATCCTGGGGTCATGCTCGAGGTCGCGGTCCGTCCCAAGGTACTGAGCATGGTCCTGGCCGGGGGGGAGGGCAAGCGACTCTCCCCCCTCACTCTCGACCGGGCCAAACCGGCCGTTCCCTTCGGTGGTCACTACCGGCTGATCGACTTCCCCCTGTCGAACCTGGTGAACGGCGGATACCGCAAGATCGTGGTCCTGACCCAGTACAAGAGCCACAGTCTCGATGTCCACATATCAAGGACCTGGCGGTTGAGCGCCTCCCTGGGTAACTACGTGACCTCGGTTCCGGCCCAGATGAGGCGGGGTCCACAGTGGTTCCTCGGTTCGGCCGACGCCATCTACCAGAACCTCAACATCATCGAGGACGAGAAGCCCGACTACATATTCGTGTTCGGGGCCGACCACATCTACCGCATCGACCCCCGCCAGATGCTGGATCATCACATAGCCAACGGGGCCGGGGTGACGGTGTCCGCCATCAGGGTCGACCGGGGGGAGAGCGACCAGTTCGGCATCATCGAGCCCGGTGAGGGGTCCCGCATCGGCTCCTTCCGGGAGAAACCCCCTCCCTCGGAGGTGGTGGGCCTGGCCGAGGCCCCCGAACAGGTCCTGGCCTCGATGGGCAACTACGTGTTCACGACCGATGTGCTGGTCGAGATGCTCCACGAGAACGCGGTCTCGGAGGGCACCCGCCACGACATCGGCGGTGACCTGATTCCGATGATGGTCGAACGGGGCCTGGCCTCGGTGTACGACTTCACCCACAACGTCATCCCCGGACAGACTCCCGGTACCCACTACTGGCGGGACGTGGGAACCCTGGACAGCTACTTCGACGCTCACATGGACCTGATCCGGGACTTCCCGGCCTTCGACCTGTACAACGCCGAGTGGCCCATCTACACCCTGGGTCGCAACCTGCCCCCGGCCAAGATCGTCAACGACGGCACCCATGGATCCTCCTCGGTGAGGCGTTCGCTGCTGAGCAACGGGGTCGTGGTCTCGGGGTCCAAGGTGCGGGAGTCCATCCTCTCGCCCGGCGTGAGGGTGCTCGGGGGTGGTCGGGTCGATCACTCCGTCCTGCTCGACGACGTGGTCGTCTGCGAGGGGGCCCGGGTGCGAAACGCGGTCCTGGACAAGAACGTGGTGGTTCCCCCCGGGGCCCGCATCGGTTACGACGCCGATCACGACGCCGCCCACTACACGGTCTCCGACAACGGGGTCGTGGTCCTGGCCAAGGGCCAGGAGGTCATCCCCGGGGCGTGATGGTCACTGTCCGGTGAGGGAGTGGTAGATCTCGGCCTGGTGGGCGGCGGGTGGTTTCCGGGGCGTGATGGTCACTGTCCGGTGAGGGAGTGGTAGATCTCGGCCTGGTGGGCGGCGGGTGTGGTCCAGGACCAGTCCCGTCCCATCCCCCGGGTCACGATCGACTCACGGCGGGCCCGATGACGCCAGGCCCTCACGGCCCGGTGCATGGCGTCCACGACACCGGCCGGGTCGACGGAGGAGCTCACGAATCCGGTACCCGATCGTCGGTGGACGTCGTCATCGGTCACGGTGTCGTGGAGGCCCCCGACATCGGTCACCACCGGTATCGAGCCGTAGGCCATGGCCTGCATCTGGGCCAGACCACACGGCTCGAAACGGCTCGGCATGAGGAACAGGTCCGAACCGGCGAAGAGACGGTGGGCCAGGGGTGCGTCATAGCCCTCGTGGAAGTGAATTCGGTCCGGGGCCGCGGCCGCGGCGGCGTGGAGATGCCGGGCCAGTTCCGGATCCCCCGATCCGAGAACGAACAGGCGGGCCGGGAGGTGTTCGAGGAACCTCACCGCATCGAGGGCCAGGTCGACGCCCTTCTGCTCCACCAGACGGCTGACCATGGCGAACACGGGGGTGTTGTCCCCGGGCCAACCGGCGATGTCCATCAGGTCCCGGCGGCACTCGGCTCGACCGGAGAGGTCCCCCCGGTGGAAGTGGGCCCTGATGTGGGGATCGTCGGAGGGATTCCAGACCGAGGTGTCGATCCCGTTGCGGATTCCGATGAGGCGGTCGCCGAGGGCCCTCAGTCTGTCGTGGAGGCCCATGCCGAATTCGGGGGTGAGGATCTCCCGGGCGTAGTTGGGGCTGACGGCTATGACCCGGTCGGCCAGCTCTATACCCCCGGCCAGGGGATTGGCGGCGTCGTACCAGGCGAAGTGGTGGGCATCGGTGACCAGACGGTCCAACCAGGACCGGTCCATGACCCCCTGGTAGCCGAGGGTGTGGATGGTCAGCACCGAGGGCGGTCGCTCGGCCAGCAGACCCAGGGTGGCGGCGGTGTGCCAGTCGTTCAGGTGGAGGACATCGGGTCTCTCCAGCCGACACAGGGCGGCGACACCGGCGGAGAAACCCATGAAACGGGCGTCGTTGTCGGCCCACCCGCGACCGTGCTCGTCGACGTAGGGGTGGGGTCGTCTCATCCCCGGGGCGTCGACGAGGGTCACCTCACCGACCCCGGGGAGGTGGCCGCGCCGCACCCGCAGATGGTCCAGCCACGCCGGTGCCGTCACGTCGAGGGTCACCTCCCCGACCAGTTCGATTCCGCCGTAGTCGGGTAGCACGACCCTGACGTCGACACCGCCGGCGCGCAGAGCGGCCACCAGGCCCGACGTGGCCTCGGCCAGGCCGCCCACCCGGTACACCGGAGCGAACTCGGCGGTGGCGAAGAGAACCCTCACCGTTCCACCTCCGGGGCGTCGACGGCCCTCCGGCCCGGGACCCGCCGCAGCAACACCGTGGCCCAGGCCGAGAGTTCGCATTGGTCACCACTGCACACGGCGTGTTCCGGGGCGGTGTCGGAGGCGGTGTCGAACTCGATCATCCACTCGTCGGACCCCAGTCCGCCCGGTAGGACGAACGTGGTGACGTCGGGTCGGGCGTTGAACAACATCATGAAACTGTCGTCGCTGATCGGTTCGCCGTGACGACCCACGTCGTGGAAGGCCTCACCGTTGAGGAACACGGCCAGCGAGCGGGCGTAGCCGACCTCCCAGTCATGGGGCTCCATCTCCGAGCCGTCGGGTCGGTACCAGCCGATGTCGGTGACCCCCGAACCGTGGATCGGCCGTCCCTCGAACCATCTCCGGCGCCGGAAGGTGGGATGGTCACGTCGGATGGCGATGAGCCTGCGGGTGAATTCGGTCAGTTCCTCGTCGGCCCCCGCCCAGTCGTACCAGGAGATCTCGTTGTCCTGGGCGTAGGCGTTGTTGTTGCCCCGCTGGGTGCGTCCGATCTCGTCACCGCCGAGGAGCATGGGGACGCCCTGGGAGAGCATGAGGGTGGCCAGCATCGAACGGACCCGGACGGAACGGACCTCGGTGATCCGGGGATCGTCGGTGGGCCCCTCGACACCGGAGTTCCATGAGTGGTTGTCCGGGGTGCCGTCGCGGTTGTCCTCGCCGTTCTCCTCGTTGTGCTTGCGCTCATGGGAGACGAGATCGGCCAGGGTGAAGCCGTCGTGGGCGGTCACGAAGTTGATACTGGCCGAGGGTCGACGCCCCGACCACTCATAGAGATCGGAACTGCCGGTGAGGCGGTAGGCGAAGTCGGCCAGACTGAAATCGGCGCTACGCCAGTAGTCGCGTACGCCATCCCGGTAGCGGGCATTCCACTCCGACCACTTGGGGGGGAAGTTGCCCACCTGGTAGCCGCCCTCGCCGACGTCCCACGGTTCGGCGATCAGCTTCACCTGGTTGATGACCGGGTCCTGGTGGACGAGGTCGAAAAACGATGACAGCCGATCCACCTCGTAGAGACCGCGGGCCAGGGTGGAGGCGAGGTCGAAGCGGAAGCCGTCGACGTGCATGTCGCCGATCCAGTACCTCAGGCTGTCCATCATGAGCTGCAGGGGTTGGGCGTGTCTCATGTTCAGGCTGTTGCCGGTACCGGTGAAGTCGACGTAGTTGCGGGGGTTGTCGGGGTCGAGTCGGTAGTAGGTGCGGTTGTCGAATCCCTTGAGCGACAGCAACGGGCCCAGTTGGTTGCCCTCGGCGGTGTGGTTGTAGACCACGTCCAGGATGACCTCGATCCCGGCCCGGTGGAAGGCCTTCACCATGGACTTGAACTCCCTGACCTGGCCGCCGGTGTCCCCGGCGGAGGAGTAGGGGCCGTGGGGGGCCAGGAAGGAGAGCGTGTTGTAACCCCAGTAGTTGGTGAGGCCCCTCTGAACCAGGGCGTGTTCGGAGATGAAGTGGTGCACCGGCATCAGTTCCACCGCCGTCACCCCGAGCGACGTCAGGTGCTCCAGCACGGCCGGGCACACCATTCCCGCGTAGGTGCCCCTCAGCTCCGGGGGCACCCCGGGGTGGGTCATCGAGATGCCCTTGACGTGGGTTTCGTAGATGATCGTGTCGTTGAGGGGGATGTCGGGCCGAACATCGCCTTCCCAGTCGAAGGAGTGATCGATGACGACCGACCTGGGCATGAAGGGGGCGCTGTCCCGCGGGTCGCGGTGATCGGGGTCGTCGGGCGTGTGGCCGTACACCTCCCCGCCCCAGATGACGTCGCCGGTGAGGGCCTTGGCGTAGGGGTCGACCAGCAACTTGGCCGGGTTGCACAACTGGCCGCGGTCCGGGGCCCAGGGTCCGTGCACCCGGTACCCGTACCGCTGGCCCGGGGTCAGACCGGGAACGTAGCCGTGGTGCACGAAGGCGGTGACCTCGGGGAGCTGGAGTCGGGTCTCGGTGCCGTCGGGTCCGAACAGGCAGAGTTCGATCATCTCCGCCACCTCGGAGTACACGGCGAAGTTCACGCCGACGCCATCGTGGACGGCTCCGAGGGGGTACATGTCCCCGGGCCAGATGTTCATCTTCGCTCGGCCCCGGGCCCGACCGGCAGGTACAGCCGGTCGCGGTAGTCCGAGACCATCCTGGAGGCACTCACGTTCGGGCCGAGCGTGGCCCAGGATTGGCGGATCCTCGCCACCCAGTCGGCTGACAGCGGCCCCTCGGGGCCGTGGTAGAGAGGCAGAATCGACTCGGTCAGAAGTGTCAGCAATGCCGCTGACTCCTCCCGGTCGCGGACCGCGGGATCGTCGGAGTCGCTGGACGGAATGGTCCAGCCGTAGCGATCGTCGGCCATCTCGGCCCACCAGCCATCGGCTATGGAGAGGTTCAGCCCGCCGTTGAGGACCACCTTCTCGCCGCTGGTGCCCGAGGCCTCCCGGGGACGGATGGGGTTGTTCAGCCACAGGTCGCATCCAGAGACCAGGGCCCGGGCCACCCCCATGTCGTAGTCGGGTATGAACGTGAAGCGTCCCCTCGACCGGGGGGAGCGGGAGAAGGCCACGATCTCGGCCAGGAGGGCCTTCCCCCCCTCGTCGGCGGGGTGGGCCTTGCCGGAGAAGATGAAATGGACGGGGTGCTCGTCATCGGCGAGCAGGGAGGCCAGGACCTCGGGGGAGTCGAGCACCAGGTCGGCCCGCTTGTAGGTGGCGAAGCGGCGGGCGAATCCGATGGTCAGGGCCCGGGGGTGCAGTCCGGTCCCGGTTCGGGCGGTCAGCATGTCGTGCAGGGCCCTACGGGAGCGGGCCCTGATGCCACGAATGGTGTGGTCGTCGAGGCCGGCCAGTCGCTCCCACACCCCGGGATCGGCGGCGTCCCAGGTGGGGCCGACCTGCTGGTCGAATACCCTCTGGATCTCGGGGCAGGCCCAGGTGCGGGAGTGGACACCGTTGGTCACCGAGGTGATGGCCCGGCCCCCCGGAACGTGGGCGAACAGCCGGCGGCTGACCTCACCGTGGAGACGGGACACACCATTGGCCCTTCCCGACGACTTCAGGCACAGGGCGGCCATGTTGAACGCCGGTGGATCGTCGTCGGGATCGGCGCCCAACGCCAGTAGATCCGCCAGCGGGAGTGACCACCGATCGGCCCAGGCCCGCAGGTACGCCGACACCAGTTCGGGTTCGAAACGGTCGATCCCCGCCGGGACGGGTGTGTGGGTGGTGAACACCAGTCCGGGCCGGATGGCGGCCCGGGCCTCGTCCAGGGTCGCCCCGGCCGCGATCTCCCGGTCGAGCAGTTCCAGGATGAGGAAGCCGGCGTGTCCCTCGTTGAGATGATGAACCCGGGGTGCCAGCCCGAGGGCGTTGAGGGCCCGGGCGCCCCCGACGCCCAGAAGCAGCTCCTGTTCCAGGCGGTGGCGTCGGTCACCCCCGTACAGACGGTCGGTGATGGAGCGGGCGGCGGGGGTATTCGACGCGACGCGGCTGTCGAGGAGGAACAAGCGGACCGCTCCCACCCCCAACTCCCAGACCCGGGCCGACACGTCCCCCCCGGGGAAGGGCACCCGGACCTCCACGCCGGTGTCCACACAACCGAGATCACCGGGTGAGTGGCTCTCGTACCTCTCAACCTGACGTCCGGCGCTTATCACCTGGCGGAAGAACCCCTCCCGGTAGAACAGCCCGACCGCGCAGAGTTCCAGGCCCAGGTCGGAGGCCGCCTTCAGATGGTCACCGGCGAGCACGCCGAGGCCGCCCGAGTACTGGGGGACCAGCTCGCTGATACCGAACTCCGGCGAGAAGTAGGCGATCCGGGGGGATCTCGAGGTTCTCGACGTGACCGAGTTCAACTCGGCGAGGCACCTTTCCACGGCCTCCACGAATGAGGTGTCGGCGGCCAGGGCGGCCAGCTCGGATGGGTTCAGGGCCGAGACGACGGTCACCGGGTGGGTGCCGCCGCTGAAGCCCGGAAGTTGACCGAACAGGTCGCGGGTGGACGGGGACCAGGTCCAATGATGGTTCCGGGCGAGGGTGAGGAGGGACTCAGCGAGTCCGGCCGTGTCCAAGGACTCCGCCTCCTGGGGGTGGGATGACTGGATGAGGCTACCGGTCGACCGATCTCCCCGGTGTCCGGTGACGGCACCTCGTGGTGACATCGACCCGACGGGATTCCTGTCGGCCCGGGGGAACGTTCCGGTAGGCCTCCGGGGTCGGTACCCGGTTCAGTCTCCGAAACGGTAGGTGATGGGGAGGTGCTTCACCCCGGAGACGAAATTGGCCGTGGCCCACTCGGGTTCCCCGGCCAGTTCGACGTGATCGAGTTGGGTGGCGAGACGCTCCAGCATGGCCCGAAGTTCCATGCGGGCGAAGTGCACCCCCAGACAGAAGTGGGCGCCCACCCCGAAGCTCAGGAGCTTGGAGGCGTCGGGTCGGGTGATGTCGAAGGTGTGGGGGTCGGAGAACACCTCGGGATCGCGGTTGGCGGCCGGGTAGGAGAGCAGCACCCTCCCACCGGCGGGAATGTCGACCCCTCCGATCGAGGTGTCGGAGGTCGCGTAGCGGAGGAAGTGACGCACCGGTGTGGCCCAGCGGACGCATTCGTCGGCGGCGTTGTTGACCAGGGCGGGGTCGGTGGCCAGGGCCGCCATCTGGTCGGGGTGGCGGACCAGTTGCTCCATACCCCCCGACAGGGCGAAGGAGGTGGTGTCGTGACCGGCGGTGGCGACGATGATGTAGTACCAGAGTCGCTCATAGTCGCCCATGGGGGCCCCGTCGACCTCGGCGTTGGCGATGACCGTGGCCAGATCGTCCACGGGACAGCGACGCCGGTCCTCGGTCATGGCGTCGAAGTAGCCGATGAAATCCATGACCGAGGCCACCACCGCCTCGAGGGGATCCTCGTGGTCGCCCATGAACTCGGGATCGGCGGCCCCGAAGACCCCCTGGGTGAGACGCAGCATGAGCTCCTCGTCCTGGCGGGGCACCCCGTAGATGTTCATGATGGCCCGCAGGGTGTAGGGCTGGGCGATGTCGGCGGCGAAATCGCACTCACCGCCCATGGCCCTCATCTTGTCGATGAACTCGTCGGCGATGGCGTCCACCTGGCCCTGGCGGGCGGCGATGGTGCCGGCCTTGAACCAGTTGGCGGTGACCGCCCGGTGGGAGCGGTGTTTGTGACCGTCGAGTTGCACCAGGGAAGCCGGTTCGGGCATGCCGGCGGCCTGGGCCCGTTCCCGGTCGGCGTCGCGGCCCAGCACCACGTTGGAGGTGTTGATCCAGAGTTCGTTGTTCCGGGAGACGTCCCAGACGTCGGAGTGGCGGGTGAGGGCCCAGAAGGGGGCGAACCCCTCCCTGTCCACCCGGGCCACGGGTCGTTGCGAGCGGATGCGGTCAACGTCGGCGTACCAGGCGTCCATGTCCGCCCACCGTTCGGGGTCTATGAAAACGCTGCCGCTCAGTTCCTCCACCGTCTCGTCACTGTTCACGTCGGCCCCCTGGGTCCACTTCCCTGACCGAGCCGAGACTAGGACCACGGGGTCGTTCCGGTCAGATCCGCCTGCCGGACACCCAGGGTCCCTGGTCAGATCCGCCTGCCGGACACCCAGGGTCCCTGGTCAGATTCGGGTCCCCCTGGTCAGGTCCGGGTGCCGGACGCTCGGGTCCCCCGGTCCGACCGGTGTGCGAGCGCGGCGTTCACGACCGGCGCCGCAATAAGCGGCTCCACTGGTCGACGGGAGCGCGGAGGACACCTCCGCCGATCCGGGGGAGCGCCGGTGCCGATTGTCGGCCCTCGGGGTCCGGTCACGGGAGAACGAACTATGAAGTGGAAGCTCGCTCGGCGGCGAATCACCGGACTGGTGATGTCCCTGACCGTGATGGCCGCGGCGTGTGGCGGGTCGGGCGGCTCGACCGTGGGGTCTGGCGAGAGGGTCGGGGACCCCGGTGATTCAGCCCCGGCCCCCGGCCCGACCGCGGAGACGGGTTCGTCCGGCTCGGGACCGGTGGAGGGACTGGTGGTGGTGCTCAACTCCTTCGGTGACAGTCTG
>JALSTE010000318.1 GCA_026983855.1 Acidimicrobiia bacterium | reverse complement strand
GCCGAACCGGGGCCCGCGGGCCGGTTCGGCGCAGGCCGGGCCGCCGAGATCTACCCCGCCGCCCTCAGGGCCGACTGGGCGGCGGCCAGGCGGGCGATGGGCACCCGGTAGGGGGAGCAGCTCACGTAGTCCAGCCCTATGGCGTCCACCAGGGCGATGGACGCCGGGTCCCCGCCGTGCTCCCCACACACCCCCGACTCGATGTCGGACCGGGTGGTGCGGGCCTTGGTCACCGCCAGCTCCATGAGCTGGCACACCCCGTCGTGGTCCAGGGTGGCGAAGGGGTTGTCGGGCAGGATCCCCTGGTCCAGGTAGTCCAGCAGGAACCCCGACTCGGCGTCGTCGCGGCTCATACCGAAGGTCATCTGGGTCAGGTCGTTGGTCCCGAAGGAGATGAACTCGGCGTGGGTGGCCAACTGGTCGCAGGTGAGGGCGGCCCGGGGCACCTCCACCATGGTCCCGAACATGTAGGAGATCTCCACCCCCTGCTCGGCCATCACCGCCTTGGCCTCGGCCTCGAGGACCTCCCTCTGGCGGGCCAGTTCGGCCACGTGGGAGGTCAGGGGGATCATCACCTCGGGCAGGGTCACCCCACCGTTGCGGGTCACCTCGCAGGCGGCCTCGAATATGGCCCTCACCTGCATTCGGGTGAGGTCCGGCATGAGGATGCCCAGGCGCACCCCCCGCAGTCCCAGCATTGGGTTCTGCTCCCGGAGGGCGTCCACCCGGCCCAGCAGGGCCTTCTTCTGGGCCACCTCGTCGACGAGGTCCTCCATCTCGGCGAGGCTCCCGGCCCGGCTGAGGCGGATCTGCAGGTCGGTTATCTCCCGGCTGAGGGCCTCGTGGGAGGGCAGGAACTCGTGCAGGGGCGGGTCGATGAGGCGGATGATCACCGGCAGCCCGTCCATGGCCTCGAACAGACCCCGGAAGTCCTCCCTCTGGTAGGGCAGCAGGGCGTCGATGGCCTCCCGCCGTTCACTGGGCCACCGGGTGGTGATCATGCGCCTCACGATGGGCAGACGCTCCGGTTCGAAGAACATGTGCTCGGTGCGGCACAGCCCTATGCCCTGGGCCCCGTAGCCCCGGGCCCGGGCGGCGTCCTCGGGGTAGTCGGCGTTGGCCCTCACCCCCAGGCGCCGGAATCCGTCGGCCCATCCCAGCAGGGAGGACAGCCATTCGTCGTCCATGTCGGGCACGACGGTGGACAACTGCCCCACGAACACCTCCCCGGAGGTCCCGTCGATGGAGATCCACTCCCCCTCCGACACCGTGGTGTCGCCCACGGTCATGGTGCGGGTCCCCAGGTCCAGGTTCAGGGCCGAGGCCCCCACCACCGCCGGCTTGCCGAACTGGCGGGCCACCAGGGCGGCGTGGGAGGTCCGACCCCCCGAGGAGGTGAGGATCCCCGCCGCCGCCAGCATTCCGTGCACGTCGTCGGGCCGGGTGTCGGGCCGCACCAGGATCACCTGACGCCCCTCGTCCCGGGCCCATTCCTCGGCCAGGTCGGGGTCGAAGGCCACCACCCCCACCGCCGCCCCGGGGGACACGTTCAGCCCCGTGGCGATCGGCACCGCCGTGTGGTCCTTCACCAACTGGGGGTGTAGGAAGAAGTCCACCTGCTCGGGTTCCACCCGCAGCACCGCCTCCTCCCGGGTGATGAGGCCCTCCTCGGCCATCTCCACCGCTATGCGCACCGCCGCCTGGGCCGTGCGCTTGCCCACCCGGGTCTGGAGCAGCCAGAGCTTCCCCCGCTCGATGGTGAACTCCATGTCCTGCATGTCGCGGTAGTGGTTCTCCAGCTTGTGGGCGATGGCCGCGAACTCCCGGTAGGCGTCGGGCATCTCCACCGCCAGTTGGCTGATGGGCTTGGTCTCCCGGGCCCCGGCCACCACGTCCTCACCCTGGGCGTTGGTGAGGTAGTCACCCTCGAGGTGGTTCTCCCCGGTGGTGGCGTTGCGACTCATGGCCACCCCGGTGCCGGAGTCGTCGCCCATGTTGCCGTAGACCATCATCACCACGTTCACCGCCGTGCCCAGGTCGTGGGCGATGCCGGCGGCGTTGCGGTAGTCCCGGGCCCTCTTGCCGTTCCAGGAGTCGAACACGGCCCGGGTGCTCATCTCGAGCTGCACCAGGGGATCGTCGGGGAACGGCACCCGGGCGTGACGGCTCACCACCGACTTGAACTCCGACACCACCGAGCGCAGGTCCGAAGCGGTGAGCTCGGCGTCGGAGGACACCCCCCGGGCCTCCCGGTGGGTGGCCAGCACGTCCTCGAAGGGTTCGTCGCGCACCCCCAGCACCACCACCCCGAACATCTGGATGAGACGCCGGTAGGAGTCCAGGGCGAAACGCTCGTCACCGGTGAGGGCGATCATCCCCTCGGTGACGGCGTCGTTCAGCCCGATGTCGAGAACGGTGTCCATCATCCCCGGCATGGAGAACTTGGCCCCCGACCGGCACGACACCAGCAGCGGATTGGAGGGGTCACCGAACTTCTTGCCCGAGGCCGTCTCCATGTCGGCCAGGGCCGAGAGCACCTGCTCCCACACCCCGGGGGGAAACTCACCGCCGGCCTCCAGGTAGGCGTTGCACGCCTCGGTGGTGACCGTGAACCCCGGGGGCACCGGGATGTCCAGGCGGGTCATCTCCGCCAGGTTGGCACCCTTGCCCCCCAGCAGACCACGGACCGCCTCCCAGTCACCACCGACGTAGGACTCGGCCGAAGCCACCTCGTCGAAGCCGTACACCCACTTGGACCCCATGGACCCTCCCGTCAGGAACTGGACACCCCATTGTCCTCCACAACGGGGAGCGGGGCCAAGGGACCAGGGTCCCGGGGGGCCATCGCAGGCCCTCGCAACC
>JALSTE010000317.1 GCA_026983855.1 Acidimicrobiia bacterium | reverse complement strand
TGGCCGTGTACGAACGCCATGGGGACTCCCTGCGTCCCTCGGTGGTGCTGGCCCCGGCCTGACCTCCCGGGCCGGGGCCGGGACCCGGTGGGGGACCGGTGGCGGTGAGGCGGTAGCGTTCGGAGGGTGGAGATCATTCGTGACATGGACTGGTGCCCCGATCCGCCCAACGGCACCGTCCTCACCGTGGGTCAGTACGACGGGGTGCACCGTGGCCACCGGGCGGTGATATCGGAGATGCACCGTCTGGCGGCGGAGCGGGGCTGTCGCACCGCAGTGGTGACCTTCGACGTCCATCCGGCGTCGGTGGTCAGACCGGATTCGGCCCCCTTGCTGCTGTCCACCCTGGAGACCAAGTTGGAGCTGCTGGCCGAGACTGGGGTGGACTACACCCTGGTGGTGCACTTCGATGAGGTGAGGGCCAAGGAAGCCCCCGAGGAGTTCGTCCGGGAGGTCCTCGTGGACTGCCTGGCGGCCCGGGCCGTCGTCGTGGGAGACGACTTCCACTTCGGGTACCAACGCCGGGGTGACGTGGCCCTCCTGGAGACCATGGGCCGGGAGGCCGGATTCGAGGTGGTGGGACTCCCGCTCGTCCACCAACTGGGCAGCACGGCGGAGGTGCTGTCCTCCACCAGCATCCGGGCCGCCCTGTCCCGCGGTGACCTGGAGACCGCCACCCGCATGCTGGGGCGGAACTACGAGATCAGGGGCACCGTCGAGCCGGGGGATCGTCGGGGGAGGACCATTGGTTTCCCCACCGCCAACATCCCCACCGCGCCCGAACTGCAGCTTCCCGCCGACGGGGTGTACGCCGCCCGCTACGTCCGCCCCGACGGAACCGTGCATCCCGCGGCGGTCAACATCGGGCGGCGCCCGACCTTCTACGAGGACGCCGACCGGTCCCTCGTCGAGGCCCACCTGATCGGTTTCCGGGGGGATCTCTACGGCGAGGAGGCCCGGGTGCAGTTCGTGCAACGGCTCCGGGGCGAGGTGAGGTTCTCCGGGGTGGACGAACTCAGGGCCCAGCTCATGTCCGACGTCGAACAGGCCGCCGCGGTCCTGGCGGGTTGATCCCCCCGGAGGTGATGTCGGACGGGCTCTGTCCGGTGTCGCACCGGAGCTGGTAGCATTTGCCCTCGTGCACCGCACCCCGCCGGGGTGACCCCTGCACACACACCCCCTCTCTCTTGCGTCCCTCTTTCCCGCGACGCGACAAAGGTACGAAGGATTCATGCCGGACAAGTCCGCCACAATCGCCGACAACCGCCTCCACGAGACCGACACCGGGTCTCCGGAGGTCCAGGTGGCCCTGCTCACCGAGCGCATCAGCCACCTGACGGAACATCTCAAGACCCACAAGAAGGATCACCACAGTCGAAGGGGTCTGCTCATGCTGGTGGGACGCCGTCGCCGTCTCCTCAAGTACCTGAGGGACAACGACGTGGACCGCTACCGGGCCCTGATAGCCAAGCTGGGCCTACGGCGCTGATTCGGGAGCGGCCCCACCGGGGCCGCTCGTTCCGCGTCTGGGCCGACCGGACGCGGAACGACCCGATGGGCGTCGTGACCCACCCGTGTGACCCACCGGGTCGGCGGGGGTGGGCCACGACACTCGATCGAGTCAAAGAGAACAAAGAGAAATGGACGGGAAGGCCCCGTCCTTAAGGAGAAACCCCATGGCAGATGCCATATCAGTAACAGGTCCCATATCCGGGACCGACAAGGAGATCACCCTGGAGACCGGCAAGCTCGCCGGCCTCGCCAACGGGGCGGTCACCGTGAAACTCGGCAACACCCAGGTGTTGGTGACCGCAACCGCGTCGAAGCCCCGCGAGGGCATCGACTTCTTCCCCCTGACCGTCGACATCGAGGAGCGGATGTACGCCGCGGGACGCATTCCCGGGTCGTTCTTCCGTCGGGAGGGCCGGGCGTCGGAGGACGCCATCCTCACCTGTCGGCTCATCGACCGTCCCCTGCGCCCCAACTTCGCCAAGGGCTACCGCAATGACACCCACATCGTGGGCACCATCCTGGGCGTCGACGGCGAGAACCCCTATGACGTGATCGCCCTAAACGGCGCCTCGGCCGCCCTGGGTATCAGCGGACTTCCCTTCGAGACCCCCATCGGGGCGGTGCGCATCGCCTACTCGGTCGAGGGGGAGTGGATTCCGTTCCCCACCTACGCCGAGGGCGAGGCGTCCACCTTCGAGATGGTCGTGGCCGGCCGGGAGCTGGACAACGGCGACATCGCCATCATGATGGTCGAGGCCGGGGGCTCGGAGAAGTCCTTCGAGTACTACGCCGAGGGCGCCCCCAAGGTGGACGAGGCCGTGCTCGCCAGCGGACTGGAGGCCTCCAAGGCGTGGATCGCCGATCTGATCGAACTGCAGAGGAACCTCAAGTCCCGGGTCGGGGATGTTCCCGAGGCCTCCTGGACCCCGATCGTGGACTACTCCGATGAGGTTCTCGAGCGGGTCACCGAGGTGGCGACACCGAAGCTGACCGAGGTCATGAGCATCGCCGACAAGGCCGAGCGGGAGACCGCCCAGGCCATGGCCACCGCCGAGATCAAGGCCCAGTTGGAGGACGAGTTCTCCGAACTGCCCAACGCCGCCAAGCAGATCTCCTCGGCCATCAGGGCCGTCACCAAGGGCATCGTGCGTCGCCGCATCGTGGAGGACGGTTTCCGCATCGACGGCCGGGGAACCTCCGATCTGCGACCCCTGTCCGCCGAGGTCGGCCTGCTGCCCACCGCCCACGGTTCGGGGCTGTTCCAGAGGGGCGAGACCCAGGTGCTGAACGTCACCACCCTGGGTATGTCCCGTATGGAGCAGATGATCGACACCCTGAACCCGGCCGATCGCAAGCGCTA
>JALSTE010000316.1 GCA_026983855.1 Acidimicrobiia bacterium | reverse complement strand
CGATGAGTTCTGGCGCCTGTGGCCCGGCCGGGTGGACCAGAGCTTCACCGAGGGGTTCGCCCGTGACTGGCTGCGAAGGATAGAGGCCGAGGCCATCGGATTCGGCGGGGCCAAGGCCATCCGCCGGCTGGTCGGTTTCGCCCGGACCACCGACATCGACACCCTGGGTCCCGACGAGAGGGGTCCGGCCGCCGAGTTCGTCCTGGGGACCGCGGCCCGGTGGATCATCGGGAGGGACTCACTGCGGGTGGGCGAGATCATGGTGGTGGGCCGGTGAAGATCGTGTCGGTGGTCGGGGATCGGTGGGGTGATACCGCTCGGTGGTCGGTGGTCGGGGATCGGGCGGTGAAGATCGTGTCGGTGGTCGGGGATCGGGGGGTGGTGGGCCGGTGATGATCGTGGCCGAGGGGCTCACCCGCTCCTTCGGGGACACCCGGGCGGTGAGGGGGGTCGACTTCGAGGTGCCCGAGGCCACCGTCCTGGGTCTGCTCGGACCCAACGGTTCGGGCAAGACCACCATCGTGAGGATGCTGACCACGGCCCTGCCGCCGGACTCGGGCACCGCCCGGGTGGGGGGGCATGACGTGGTC
The DNA here is from genome assembly GCA_026983855.1 of Acidimicrobiia bacterium. Classification (GTDB taxonomy): domain Bacteria; phylum Actinomycetota; class Acidimicrobiia; order Acidimicrobiales; family Poriferisodalaceae; genus DRKF01. Next base: position 2,288 of record JALSTE010000316.1, on the reverse strand, counting down.
ACCGAGGCCGGGGCCGTGCGGCCGATGATCGGCCTGGCCGGGCAGTACGCGGCCGTTGATGAGAACCTCACCGGGCGGGAGAACCTCGAGATGGTGGCCCGGCTCTACCACCTGCCCCGGGTCGAGGCCCGTCTCCGGGCGGCGGAGCTCCTGGATCGCTTCGACCTGGCCGATGAGGCCGCCGATCGACCGGTGAAGACCTACTCGGGGGGTATGAGGCGCCGACTCGACGTGGCGGCCAGCCTCACCTCCGATCCCCGGGTGCTGTTCCTCGACGAGCCCACCACCGGGTTGGACCCCCGCTCCCGCCAGACCCTGTGGGACGTCATCGAGGAGCTGGTCGCCGCCGGTACCACCGTGCTGCTCACCACCCAGTACCTCGAGGAGGCCGACCACCTGGCGGACAACATCGTGGTTCTCGACCATGGGAGGGTGGTGGCGGCGGGTACCCCGGCCGAGCTCAAGAGGAGGGTGGGCAGTTCGGTGCTGGTGCTGATCCTCACCTCCGAGGCCATGGTGCCCAGCGCGGTGGCGATCGTGGAGGAGTCGTGCGGTTGCCGGGCCGAGGTCTCCGGTACGGAGATATCGGTACCGGTTTCGGGTGGTCCGGCCATGATCACCCGGACCCTCAGGGGCCTGGAGGACGCCGGGGTGGGTCTGGCCGACATCGCCGTGCACGAACCCACCCTCGACGACGTGTTCCTGTCCCTGACCACCGAGGACGGTTTCGACGGGAGCGGGAGCTCCGCTCCCGACACTGGGGGGAATGGGCGGTGACCGAGTCCACGATCGGGTCGCGGACGGCCCCCCGAACCGAGTCGGGTGAGACCCCCGAAGCCGGTTCCCGCCTGGCCTGGCTGGTGTCGGACACCCTGGTCATGGCCCGGCGCTCCATGCTCCACTACGTGAGGGTGCCCACGGTCCTGTTCTTCGCCCTGGTCCAGCCGATCATCTTCCTGCTCCTGTTCCGCTACGTGTTCGGCAACGCCATAGGGGCCGGCATAGGTGTCGACTACGCCGATTACATCGTGCCCGGCATCATCCTCCAGACCGCCCTGTTCGCGGCCACGAACACCGCCGTGGGTCTGGCCGCCGACATGGGAACGGGTGTCATCGACCGTTTCCGCACCCTCCCCATGTCCCGCTCGGCCCTGCTGACCGGGAGAACCCTGGCCGACCTGTCGCGGAACGTCGTGGTCATCCTGTTGATGATCGTGGTCGGCTACCTGATCGGGTTCGACTTCCAGAACGGCCCGTGGGCGGCGATCGGGGCGGTTCTCCTGGCCCTGCTGTTCGGTTGGTCCTTCTCCTGGGTGGGTGCGGCCATAGGGCTCTCGATCCGCAACAGTGAGGCCGCCCAGTCGGCCAACATGCTGTGGATGTTCCCCCTCATGTTCACGAGCAGTCTGTTCGTGCCCACCCGGACCCTGCCCTCGTGGTTGAGGGCCGTGGCCGACGTGAACCCGATCACGTTCGGGGTGGACGCGGTGAGGGCCCTCTCGCTGGGGGGCGCCAACACCGCCGGGAAGGTCACCGGGGCCCTGATCTGGTGCCTGGTCCTGGTGGTGGTGTTCATCCCCCTCTCGGTGCACCTGTACCGCCGACCCGAGTAGTCCCGGGGCCGGTCGGTCACGCTCCGGGGGCGGATCAGTCCCGCGGTGGGGTCGAGGGGGGCACCCACGGTGAGGGCCGGGGGCCCGCCGGTCGGCCGGGGGTCGGGCCCGCCGGGGGACCGTTATGGTGTCCCCGGACCGGCGAGCGAACACTGGACAGTCGATGAAGTGGAAGAACCTCGAACGCAGCTCCAACACCCGTGACCGCCGGGGTCAGGGGGCCAAGGTGGCCGGTGGTGTCGGGGGCCTGGGGATCATCGGGGTGCTGTTGATGATGTTCCTCGGCAACCTGGGCGGTGGTGGTGGAACCGGCACCGGGGACCTCGGGGGTCTGAGCGAAATCCTCAACGGGGGACAGGCCCCGGCTCAGCAGGCGCCCCCGCCCCGAAACGACGAGGACTTCCAGTTCTTCTCCGCCGTGCTGGGTACCACCGAGACCGTGTGGGGCGACATCTTCTCCAACAGTGGACTCAGATACACCCCACCCACCCTGGTCCTGTTCTCCGGGTCCACCCGGTCGGCGTGCGGTGGCGCAACCTCGGCCATAGGTCCCCATTACTGCCCCGGCGATCAGACGATCTACCTCGACACCGATTTCTTCGATGAGCTGCGCAGCCGCTTCGGGGCCCGGGGCGGTGACTTCGCCGAGGCCTACGTGGTGGCCCACGAGGTGGC
>JALSTE010000315.1 GCA_026983855.1 Acidimicrobiia bacterium | reverse complement strand
ATACGGAGAAAACGGCGACGAGGTCACCGGACCGCCCCTCGACCGGCCCACACCCTCGGAACCCCATCACTGGCGGAGTGGGTCTCAGACCCGAACCCACGGACCGGCCCACACGCTCGGAACCCCAACGTTGCCCCACCCTCCGCCGCTGGGCGGAATCCACCGGTGAGGTCGGACGTCACACCCCCTCGCTACCTTGGCCCCGGGGAACTCGACCGGAGGTTCCCCTCTCCAGGACCCGCCGAACAGCGGATCTCCCACCGGTCCTCATCAACATCACTCCGATCAGGGGGATACACCAATGAGGACCCAGCCCGCGGCGGACCCCACCGACCAAGGCCCGGGCGGAGAGCCCGGACCGACCGTGGAATCGATGCGTTCACGCGTCCGCGGACTCGTCGAGAGTTGGTCCCGGAGCCAGTATGAGTTGATGAGAACCGCCGTCCAGGTGGCCAACTCCCAGGTCTGGGTCGCCGACCTGGCCCCCACCGCCGCCCACTGGATCGCCGACATCGCCGGCATCGCCGTCTGCACCGCGCGGGAGTGGATCAGGGTGGGTAGGGCCCTGAGCTGCCTACCTGCCATCGACTCGGCCCTGGCCGCCCGCGTCATCTCCTACGCCAAGGTCCGCGCCCTCACCCGGGTCGCCACCCCCGAGACCGAGAACGAGCTCCTCGACCTGGCCCGCCACACCCCGGCCAACGACCTGGGCCGGGTGCTGGCCACATGGGTCAGGGACAACAGCAACGAGGAGGAACTCGACCGTCATCAGCAACGTAGCCGCTCGGTCCGCTGGCGTCTCGAACCCGATGGGATGACGGTCCTCACGGCTCGGCTGCCTCCCCTTCACGCCGCCGCGGTCACCACCGCACTCACCGCCGCCGTGAGAAGGCTCCCTACCCGACCTCGAGGCGAACCCGACCGCTGGCCCAGCCTGGCCCAGCAGTACGCCGATGCCCTTTGGGGTCTGGCCACCGGGCCTGACACCGCCCCCAGGGCCGAGATCATCGTCCACGTCCGAGGCGACGGGTGCTCCCTGGACGACGGCACCCCGGTCACCGAATCAGCGGTCGAGCGGATCGCCCCCGCCGCTTTCCTGAGGGCTCTGATCCATGACGCCGAGGGTCGGCCGGTCAACGCCTCGGGTCGTCGCCGTCGACCCACGGAGCGGCAGAAACGGGTGGTCAGAGAGCGCGATCGGGTCTGCGTCGACTGCGGCAGCACCGAACTGCTCGAGTTCGACCACGAACCACCGTGGCGCGACACCGGCCGCACCTCCACCGAGGACCTCCGTCTGCGCTGCGGACCCTGTCACCGCCGGAAGCACGAGAGGGAGGCCACCGACGACGATGGGGGTCCGGGGGATCCAGGCCCATGACCGGACCGGACTCGGTAAGGGGCGGCCTCCAGGACTCAGGACCCGAATCAGGTGGCGTCGGCCAGGGTGGCGGCTATCTGGATTATCTGGTCCTCCTGGCCTCCCACCAGCCCACGACGGCCGCACTCCATGAGGATGGCGGCCCCCGAGACCCCGTAGCGGTCGGCGGCCCGGTAGGCGTGCTTGAGGAAGCTGGAGTACACCCCGGCGTACCCCATCACCAGGGCCAGGCGATCCAGCACGCACTCGTCGTCCATGATGGGCCTCACGACGTCCTCGGCCGCGTCCATCATCTTCACCACGTCGAGCCCGGTTCGTATCCCCAGCCTCTCGGTGACCGCGGCCAGGGCCTCAGATGAGGTATTCCCGGCCCCGGCCCCGAAACGCCGGGTGGAGCCGTCCACCTGCACCGCCCCGGCCCTGATGGCCATGATGGTGTTGCCCATCGACAGTGACAGGTTCTCGTGACCGTGGAATCCCACCTGGGCGTCCTCACCCAGCTCGGCCACCAGGGCCGCCACCCGGTCGGCGGCGTCCTCCAGGATCATGGCCCCGGCCGAGTCCACCACGTAGACGCACTGGCACCCGGCGTCGGCCATGATCCGAGCCTGGCCGGCCAGGGCCTCGGGGGTGGAGGTGTGGGCCATCATCAGGAATCCGACGGTCTCCATACCCATCTTGCGGGCCAGTTCGAAGTGCTGAATGGAGATGTCGGCCTCGGTGCAGTGGGTGGCGACCCGAATTATGGAAACCCCCAGATCATGAGCGGCCTGGATGTCCTCCTTGATCCCCAGACCGGGCAGCATGAGGGCCGCTATGCGGGCGTTTCGGGCCTCGTCCACCGCTGCTTTCATCAGCACCCGCTCGTCCACCAGGGAGCGGCCGTAATTGTACGACGAGCCGCCCAGGCCGTCACCGTGAGCCACCTCGATGACCGGCATCCCCGCGTCATCGAGAGCCCTGACGATGGCCCTCACGTCAGCCTCGGTGAACTGATGGCGCTTGGCGTGGGATCCGTCGCGGAGACTGGTGTCGGTGACCCTCACGTCGAGGGTGTCGGAGAATGGCATGTCGTTCCCTACCTTCCGCTCGTTGCGATGTCGGTCCCGTCGAGCCGACGGGCGATTTCGTTGCCCACCTTGGTGGCCGCCGCGGTCATGATGTCGAGGTTTCCGGCGTAGGGGGGCAGGAAGTCACCCGCCCCCTCGACCTCGAGGAACACCGCCACCCTTCCGCTGCGGTCTCCGCCGAAGGGCACGTCGAACTGGGGATCGGCCACCATCCGGTACCCGGGCACGTACTCCGCCACCTCGGCCACCACCCGGCGGATGGACTCACCGATGGCGTCCAGATCGGCGTCCAAGGGGATCTGGCAGTAGACCGTGTCCCTCATGAGCAGAGGGGGTTCGGCCGGATTCAGGATGATGATGGCCTTGCCCTGCTCGGCCCCGCCGATCACCTCGATGGCCTTGGATGTGGTCTGGGTGAACTCGTCGATGTTGGCCC
>JALSTE010000314.1 GCA_026983855.1 Acidimicrobiia bacterium | reverse complement strand
GTCGATCACCCTGCTCTCCTCGCCCGACTCGAACACCCGATCCACCCCCGCCACACCGCTTCCATCGGTCATCTCATCGCCTCCGTCGGTCGTTTCCCGCGAACACCAGTCCGCCCTACGGACTCGCAGACCAATTCCCTCAGATCGGCGGCGAACCGGTACTCACCCATCCGTCGGGCGTGGTTCACCATGGCCGTCCGGTCCCAGGACCGTGTCACCGCCGTGGCCACCGCGGCGGCGAACCGGTTCACATTCCAGCCGGGCACCAGGATGCCGTTCACCTCCGGATCCACGTGATCGAGGAATCCCCCCTCGGCCGGCACCACCACCGGCACCCCGAACCCGGCCGCCTCCAGCGGGGTCAGCCCGAAGTCCTCCTGGGCCGTGCTCACGACGACCGAGCAGTTCCGGTACGCCCACCTCAGCTGGTCGTCGTCCACCCGACCGATCAGGCGGAGATTGGAGGGGGCCGAGCGGTCCAGGGCACCACGCATGGGGCCCTCCCCGATCAGGAGGAACCTCCGCTCGGGCATGGCCCGGGCCACGGCAACCAGACGGTCGAGCCTCTTGTGGCCGACCAGACGGGAGATGCACAGCACGAATCCCGGCCGGATCCCCCCCAGGGCCCGGTCAACGCCCCCGACGCCCAGTGTCCCCGCCGGTGCCACCACCCGGGCCTCGAGTCCGTAGACGCGACGGATCATCCTCGCCGTCGTGTTCGAGTTGGCCACCACGGTCCCGGCCCCGAGCATGGCCCGGTGATCACGTCTCCTCAGACCCGGACCCAGCACCCTCAACCCGGCCCGGGCCAGGGGACCGAAGCCGCCCACGTAGGGGTCGGGTCGGTGCAACCACCGGGCCGGGTGGTGGCAGTAGACGACCCTCGGGAGGTCGTCACCGATCATGTGGGCCCAACCGCTGGAACTGCACAGGACCACGTCGGCATCGTCGATCTCCAGACCCGCGAACGCCCGGGCCAGGACGGGGAGGGCCCGACGGTGATCTCTCCGGAGGAACCCGAAGCGGTTCAGTCCGAGGGTTCGCACGTCGAGATCGGCGAACTCCGGGAAGGTGCCGCCGGGGTCGTAGAGGGCGGTGTGGACGGTGGCCTCGGGGAACGCCCGGCTCATGGCCAGGACGACCCGCTCGGCCCCGCCCATCTGGGTCAGGTAGTCGTGCACGATGGCCACCCTGGGAACGGGGCGCACGGCGACCACTGACCTGGTGGGAACGGCGGGCTCGGCCCGAACCGGGCCCATGGTTGGACTCACCATCGGTTTCATGCCCCCTCCCCCACGAGGGCGGAAACGACCTCGGCCAGGCGGATTCCAGTGCGCGAGAGGTCCGGGGCCGACCATTCGGTGCCGCCCAGCCCGTCCGCCACCACCCCGACCACCACCGCGTCCACCCTCCTGCGGATCGCCACCGCGAACAGCGAGGCCGCCTCCATCTCCACCACCCGGGCCCCGGCCGAGACCGCGGCGTCCCGCAGGGTGGGGGTGGTGAGAAATGGACTGGCGACGGTCCAGCCACGGAGACGCTCGATCGAGTCCGGCTCACTCCCCCGGCCGCCCAGACGATGCGACACGTCGACCGCCAGTTCCTCCGATCCCGGGACCACCGGACCGAATCCGTAGGCGCCCGAGGGTCCCTCGGTGGCGAGGGCGGAGTCCACGGTGACGATGGCACCCGACTCCAGTTCGGAGACCAGCGAACCGCAGGAACCGACGAGGATGATTCTCCGGGTCCCGAGCTCGACGACCAGTTCGGCCAGGGACGCCATGGCCGCCCCACCCATCATCGGGGTGACCAGGTGGCCGAGACCGGGTCCGACCTTTCGGAGAGGGCCCCAGGGCGTGGGCCGGAAGCGACCGGTCGAGCGGCGCATTCTTCCCCGGCGGGGGGCGACGGGCGATCCGATGCTGAGGACCAGTTCGGTCGGCCACCCCTCCCGGTTCACGAGACCCTCGTCCTCGAGCAGGGAGAGGTAGTCCCCCGGACCCAGGATCGGTCGTCCCCCTCCGCCCGCGGCCGTCACCTGTCCCCACCCCCGCCCGACGCCACCAGGCGGGACCGCAGCCCGACCAATCGATCCACGACCCCGTTGCCCACAGCCTCCCGAATCGAGGGCGGACGGCCGTGGGCCGCGTGCCGGGCCAGGGTCCGGCGGGCCACCCGCGCTCCCCGGGGCGACCAGTCCACGTCGTCCACCCGGCACAGGTGGATGGATCCTCCCGCTGACCCTCCGATCACATTGGCCTCCAGGGGCCGCAGTGACGCCCCCCAGGAGCACTCGGGATTCGCCGTTCCCCGGGTGGTGATGATCCACTCCGTCGAGACATCACTCCGTTCCCTCAGGGCCCACAGGTCCATCGTGAGGTCGCCGCCGGTGCGCTCGGCCAGGGAGGGCACCCTCCGGAACAGGGATTCGAGCTGGATCTCCTGCCAGGCGTCGTAGCCCACCCATGCCCCCTCCTCCGGTAGGCGGGGGTCGGGGCAGGACTCGGCCAGGGGGGTCTGGAACCAGTCGGTCGGGTGGTCGAAGTGGGCCCCGACATCCCCGTGGTTCGTGGCGTGGGACCAGCGGGGGAACACGAACGTCCGGCCCGAGTCCACCAGCCATCGGGTCATGGTGGGAAACCACTCGTCGGGGGCGAATTCGGAGAAGACACCGGGCAGATCCACCGGCGATGACTCCCCGGGGCCGCCACGGCCGGCCATCCCCGGAGCTCCCGATTCCCGGTCGGACCAGTCCCGGAACTCAGCCCACCAGCGGGGGTGCAGCACCAGGCCGTGGAACCAGGCCACGCTCACCGCGAAGGCGTCGCTTCCGTCCAGCAGGGTTTCGAATGGCAGGTGACGGATCCCGTGGAACCACAGCGAATTGAG
>JALSTE010000313.1 GCA_026983855.1 Acidimicrobiia bacterium | reverse complement strand
AGCCATGTCCCGACCCTACCCAGCCCCGGCCGCCGGGGCCCACACCACTCCCCTCCGGGATCGAAGCCGGCCGAGGGGACCGAGGGAGATCGACGGCCCCTCCCGCCGATGGCGGGGTCGACCGCGCTGAGCACCGCTACGACCCGGAGGCCTCCGGGGGGTCCAGGCGGCGCAGTTCCCGGCGGAACCGCTCGGCCCTCTCCACGTAGTTGCGGACCCCGAACATGACCATCTCGAGGTCCACGGTGTCGGGACGCAGTCGGGCCGGCACCCCCAGGGCCATGGCCCCCGACGGCACGACCATGCCCCCCGGCACCAGGGCGTTGGCCCCCACCAGGGCCACGCTGTGGATCTCGGCCTCCACCAGGATCGTGCAGTTCGACCCCGCCAGCACCCGGTCGTGGAGACGGCAGCCCTCCAGGTGAACGCAGTGCCCCACCACGCACTCGTCGCCGACGATGGTCGGGACCTCCGCCGTGGTGTGCAGCACCGCCCCGTCCTGGATCGAGGATCGGGCCCCGACCTCGATGTACCCGTCGTCGCCCCGGAGCACGGCGTCGGGCCACACGCTGCTGTGGGGTCCGATCCTCACGTCGCCGATGATCACCGCCTCGGGATGGATGTAGGCGGAGGGGTCGATTCGGGGCGCCAGATCGCCCAGCGCGTAGATGGCCATGGCCGACGAACATAGCCCGACGGGCCAGCCGCTACCTTGACCCGGGTGACCGTCGATTCCGCCCCGTCCGAGACCCCGCCGTCGGGAGGGCCCTCGAGACCTCCGGTGGCCCCCAGACGTCCCCACGTCCGCCGCATCCACGGCACGGAGACCCCCGACCCCTGGTACTGGCTGCGGGATCGGGATGATCCGGCGACCATCGCCTACCTCGAGGCCGAGAACGCCTGGGCCGACTCGGTCCTGTCCCCCCAGGCCGGGCTCCGGGAGAGGATCTTCTCCGAGATCAGGGACCGCACCCAGGAGACGGACATGAGCGTCCCCGTGGCCAAGGACGGCTGGTGGTACGCGGTGCGCACCGAGGAGGGCCGGCAGTACCCGATCCACGTGAGGTCCCGGGACCTAGACGGCGCCCCCGGCCCCGAGGAGCAGGTGATCCTCGACGAGAACGTCCTGGCCGAGGGCCACGAGTACTTCTCCCTGGGCAGCATGGCCGTCAGCCCCGACCACCGTCTGGTGGCCTACACCGTGGACACCGCCGGGTCGGAGAGATACGGGCTGCGCATCCGGGACCTCGAGTCGGGACGGGACCTGCCCGACCGCCTGGAGGGTCTGGGCTACGGCCTGGCCTGGTCGGCCGACTCCTCGGTCGTGTTCTGCACCCTGGTGGACGAGGCCTGGCGCCCCGACCGGGTGGTGAGGCACCGGATCGGGAACGTCACCGACCCCGACTCGCCCGAGGTGATCCTCACCGAGCGGGACGAGAGGTTCTGGTTGGACGTCGGCACCACCCTCAGCGACGAGTGGATAGTGATCACCAGCGGGTCGAAGATGACCACCGAGGTGCACGTGATCGAGGCCTCGGCCCCCGACGCCCCACCCCGGCTGATCGAGCCCCGTCGCCACGGCCACGAGTACCACGTGGAGCACCAGGGCGACCGCTTCGTGATCATGACCAACGACGACGCCCCCGACTTCCGCCTGGTGGAGGCGCCACTGCACGACAGCGGGATGGACAACTGGACCGAGCTGATCGCCCACGAGCCGGGGGCCCGCCTGGAGAACGTCGAGCCCTTCGCCGGGCACATGGTGATCACCCGCATGAGGGCCGGGGTGCCCCAGATGACCATCTGGGACCTCAGCGACGACTCCCGGCGGCGGATCGAGTTCGACGAGGAGGTGTACGACGCCGGAGCAGGGGCCAACGTCGAGTACCACAGCACCACCTTCCGCTTCTCCCACACCTCCATGGTGAGTCCGCCCTCGGTGTGGTCCATCGACATGGACACCATGGACCGGGAGCTGCTCAAGAGGCAGCCGGTGCTGGGCGATTTCGACTCCGGCGACTACGTCACCGAACGCAGGTGGGCCACCGCCCCCGACGGCACCGAGGTCCCCATCTCCACGGTGCGCCGCCGCGACACCCCCCTGGACGGCACCGCCCCCGCCCTGCTCTACGGATACGGGGCCTACGAGGTGTCACTGCCGGCGGGGTTCTCCATCCCCCGCCTCAGCCTGCTGGACCGGGGGTTCGTGTTCGCCATGGCCCACGTGAGGGGAGGCGGGGAGATGGGCCGTCGCTGGTACGAGGAGGGGCGCCTGGCCCGCAAGATCAACACCTTCACCGACTTCATCGCCTGTGCCCGCCATCTCGTGGCCGAGGAGGTCTGCCACCCCGACCGGCTGGTGATCCGGGGGGGTTCGGCCGGGGGTCTGCTCATCGGCGCGGTGCTGAACATGGCTCCGGAGCTGTTCAGGGCCGCGGTGGCCGAGGTCCCCTTCGTGGACGTGGTCAACACCATGTTGGACCCGACCATCCCCCTGACGGTGGCCGAGTACGAGGAATGGGGCGACCCCGCCGATCCCGAGGTGTACCGCTACATGATGGAGTGGTCCCCCTATGAGAACGTCCACCCCGCCGACTACCCGGCCATGCTGGTCACCGCCGGGCTGAACGACCCCCGGGTCCAGTACTGGGAGCCGGCCAAGTGGGTGGCCAAGCTCCGCGACGTGGGCCACGGGGACCGGGAGCTGGTGCTGCACACCGAGATGGGTGCCGGGCACCGGGGGCCCTCGGGCCGCTACGACGCCTGGAGGGACGAGGCCCGGGTCCTGGCCTTCGCCGTCTCCGCCGTCTCCCCCGGCGGGGCCGAGGGGTCGGCCAGCCCCGCCGGGGCCTCCGGGGGTTGATCCGTCCGGGCCCCGCCGGGGCCTCCGGGG
>JALSTE010000312.1 GCA_026983855.1 Acidimicrobiia bacterium | reverse complement strand
TGCTGCGTGAGGGCCAGGTCTTCTTCGTGCACAACCGGGTGGCCGACATCGACCGGGTGGCGGCCGATCTCGGTGATCTGGTGCCGGAGGCCCGCATCGCGGTGGCCCACGGCCAGATGGACGAGGGCACCCTGGAGAGGGTGGTGGTCGACTTCTGGGAGGGACGGTACGACGTCCTGGTCTGCACCACCATCATCGAGTCGGGGATCGACATGCCGAGCGTCAACACCCTGGTGGTGGACCGGGCCGACATGCTGGGACTCGGTCAGCTGCACCAGATCCGGGGGCGGGTGGGAAGATCGGGTCAGAGGGCCTACGCCTACCTGTTCCATCCCCCCGACCGGGTGCTGTCAGAGGACGCCTACGAGCGGCTCAAGACCATCGGTGAGTCGACGGAACTGGGTTCGGGTTTCCGCATAGCCATGAGGGACCTGGAGATCCGCGGGGCGGGGAACCTCCTGGGTGAGAACCAGACCGGGCACATCTCCGCCGTGGGCTACGACCTGTACTGCCAGATGGTCGGTGAGGCGGTGGCCGAACTGAAGGGCGAGCCGCTCCGCCAACCGGCCGAGATCAAGATGGACGTGCCGGTACCCGCCTTCCTACCCGAGGACTACGTGTCCCGGCAGGAGCAGCGTCTGGAGGCCTACCGGCGTCTGGCCGCGGTGGAGGACGACGCCGCGGTGGATGACATCGCCGAGGAGTGGCTGGATCGCTACGGGCCGCCTCCCGAGCCGGCCCGCAACCTCCTGGCCCTGGGACGGCTGCGGGCCCGTTGTCACCGCACCGGAATTCGTGAGATAGCCGTGCTCCGAGGGGACACCCTGAGGCTGTCGCCCGTGGAGCTGAAGGTGAGCGAGCAGATGAGGTTCAGCCGTCTGGTCCCCGGGGGTCGGTACAAGGAGGAGGCCTCGGAGCTGCACGTTCCCATCCGTCGGGTCACGGCCGACGCTGAGATGGTGGAGGGTCTCGTGGAGCTGCTCGACGAGCTGATTCCCGCTGATCGGTGACCGCGGGTTTCCGGATCGGTGGCCTCGGGGCGTGTCCTGTTCGTTCGATGGAGAGGGCCTCGGCTGGAGCCGAAGAGGATCGGGTTGCCGTCGGGTCTACGCTGCCAGACCGTGATTCACAATCCATTCCGCAGTGTCAAGCTCCCCACCGGCCGCCTGCTGGCCGTCCTCACCGCCCTGGTACTGATCGCCTCCGCCTGTTCGGGTGGGGTGGACGACCGGGACGTCCTCGCCACCGTGAGCGGTACCGACATCACCACCGCCCAGGTCCGGGAGGGGGTCCAGGTTCGTCGTGATTCGGGCCAGTTCGGGGCTCCGGGCAGGGAGATAACGGTGGGATCCGATGAGGTCGCCGGGGTCCTCACGAACCTGGTGATCCTCCAGGCCCTGACCCCCGCCGTGGAGGCCATGGGCATAACCCCACCGGCCGTGACCGGGGCGGGAACGAGCGATGAGGGAGTGGCCATCGGCGCCATGTTCGACGAGATCAGGCGCAACCTGATGCCCCTCGACGATCAGGCGGCCCTGGACCGCATGGTGGATGAGGAACTGGCCTCCCGCGATCCGCGGGACCGGCCGGTCTGCGCCAGTCACATACTGGTCGCCACCGAGGAGGAGGCCCAGGCGGTGGAGGACCGGCTGGCGGCCGGTGACGACTTCGCCTCCGTGGCCACCGAACTCTCCACCGGACCCAGTGGCCCGGGGGGTGGCGACCTCGGTTGCTCCCCGCCGTCGCGGTACGTCCCCGAGTTCGCCGACGCCCTGGTGGCCCTCGCCGACGGGGAGGTCAGCGCCCCGGTGCAGAGCCAGTTCGGCTGGCACGTGATCCAGCGGCGCCCCCTCGACGACTCGGGTCGTCAGTCGGTGGTCGATGACCTGACGGCCGCCGCCCTGACCGACTGGTTCAACCAGACCGTCGACCAGGCCGACATCGAGATCGACCCCCGTGCCGGTACCTGGGTCAACGAGGGAGGTCAGATCGGCGTGCTCCCACCCACCGATCCGAACCCGGCCGGATCTGATTCCGGCTCCGGTGGTGACAGCGGCTCCGACACGGGTTCCGGTGGGGACAACGGCTCCGCCCCCGACCAGTCGGGTCAGTGAAATTCGGCCGTCCCCGGATCGTCGTGGGCGGTCTGGGGCCCGCCGGTCCCGAACTGATCACGGCCGAGGTCGGCGAGTTGATGATTCGGATACCCCGGATCCGACTCCGGACCGGTGTCCATCCGGCGGCGGAGTTCATCTCGGCCCCCACCTATGACTCCGTGTACGAGGACGCCCGGACGTTCGAGGAGGTCTACGACCGGATCGTGAACTCCCTGGTGGCCGAGGCCCGCGAGTACGGGGAGGTGTTGTACCTGGTGCCCGGGTCACCGTCGGTGGCCGAGAGGACCGTCGAGCTGTTGAGGGAGCGTCTCATCCTCGGGGGAGGCGATGCCCCCCCGGCAACGGGGAGCGTCGATCTCGAGGTCCTTCCGGCGGTTTCGTTCACCGATCTGGTGTGGAACCGTCTCGGGGTGGACCCCATGGCGGTGGGTGCCCGGCTGGTGGACGCCCACCGCTTCGCCGAGACGGACAACTCAGGACTCGGTCCGCTCCTGGTCACCCAGTGCAGCAGCCGCCGGGTGCTCTCCGACGTGAAGTTGAGTTCGGAGGGTCGCCTGCGCCCGGCCGGGGGGACACCCCCCGGCGGCGAGGCCGAGGTCACGATTCTCCATCATCTCGGCCTGGACGACGAGGTCGTCGTGACCGTTCCGTGGTCCGACCTCGATCGAACGGTGGAGGCCGACCACCTCACCTCCGTGTGGATTCCGCGTATGCCGCCGACCACGGCCTCGGTCATGGTCGAGTTCGATCAGTTGGTGGCCCGGCTTCGCCGGGAG
>JALSTE010000311.1 GCA_026983855.1 Acidimicrobiia bacterium | reverse complement strand
TCATCGGACCCCGCCCGACACGGGCCTCAGGTGCCCGTCCACGACCCACGACCCCGAGAACATCATCGGACCCCGCCCGACATGGGCCTCAGGTGCTCGTCCACGACCCTCTTGATCCGGTGCAGGGCGTCCTCGAGCACGGCCCGGGGACAGGCCAGGTTGATCCTCTCCCACCCCTCCCCCCCGGGGCCGAAGAGGTGGCCCTCGTCGAGGTAGAGACGGGCCTTGCCCAGCATCAGGGACTCCAGGGTCCCGGCGTCCAGGCCGAAGGCCCGGAAGTCCAACCACAGGAGATAGGTGGCGTCGAGGTCCATGACCTCCACCTCGGGAATACGCTCGGCTACGAAACGCACGACCCAGTCGCGGTTGGCGGCGATGTACTCCAGGACCGCCTCCAGCCAGGGTTCACCGAAGGTGTAGGCGGCCTCGGTGGCCACGATCGACAGGGGGTTGGTGCCGAACATCCCCAGTCCCTGCATCTCGGCGAGGAAGGCGGCCCTCTGGTCGGGGTCGGGGATCATGACCGTGGATATCTTCATTCCCGCCATGTTGAAGGTCTTGGAAGCCGCGGTGCAGATGACCGCTCGAGGGTCGATGGTGCCGAAGGGCACGAACCGCCGACCGGGCATCACCAGGTCCCCGTGGATCTCGTCGGACACCACCCGGACGTCATTGGCCCGACAGATCTCGGAGAACCGTTGCAGCTCCTCCCGTGACCAGAGCCGACCCCCCGGGTTGTGCGGGGAGCACAGCAGGGCCAGGGTCGTACCGGGGCGTGACGCCTTGGCCTCGAGATCCTCGAAGTCCATCTCGTAGCGGGACCCGACCTGCCGCAGGGGGTTGGTGACCAGCTCGCAACCGTGGGACCTCACCGCGCTGTAGAAGGGGTAGTAGACGGGGGGCTGCACGATCACCCCCTCCCCCGGTCGGGCGAAGGCCCGGGTCGCCAGGTGCAGGGCGGGCACCACCCCGGCGGTGTTCACGATCCATTCGGGGTCCACGTGCCATCCGTGGCGGCGTTCCATCCATGAGACCACCGACTCCAGATAGCGGGGACCGACCCGTGAGTACCCGAATATCCCGTGCTCCGCCCGGGACTTGATGGCCTCGATCACCGGTTCGGGACAGCGGAAGTCCATGTCCGCCACCCACAACGGGATGACCCTCTCGTCACCCAGCTCGGGATCGGTGTCGTCCCAGCGACGCAGCACGCCCCTCTCGAAGCGGTACTCCCACTTCACCGAGTCTGTGTTCAGCCGGTCCACGGGACGATCGAAGTCGAACAAGGGGCCCCTCCCTGGAGAAGCGGGGACCTCACCGCGAGGTCCTCTCCGACTGGGAACCGTACCCCCGGCCTCGGGTATGGTCCCGATCGGCGGGAAGAACGACACGGGGAGTCCCACATGCTCAAGAGCACGATGATGGATCACCAACTGACCCTGCAGCATCTGCTGGAGCAGGGTCGCACGGTCTACGCGGAGAGCGAGGTCACCACCTTCACCGGTGAGGGTTACGAGACCGCCACCTTCGCCCAGGTGGGGGACAACGTGGATCGACTGGCCTCGGCCCTGTCCCGGCTCGGGGTGGGCGTCGGGGACCGGGTGGCGACGTTCTGCTGGAACAACCAGCACCACCTGGAGGCCTACTTCGCCATCCCGTGCATGGGCGCGGTGCTGCACACCCTCAACATCCGACTCTTCCCCGAGCAACTCGCCTACGTCATCAACCACGGGGGCGCCCGGGTGGTCATCGTGGACGCCTCACTGGCCCCCCTCCTGGCCCGGGTACGGTCCGAGCTAACCAACATCGAGACCATCATCGTCAAGGGCGAGGGTGACCTGTCGGGGCTGGGGGAAACCGTGGACTACGACGAACTGCTGGCCGGGGAGGAACCGGGCTACGAATACCCCGAGCTGGACGAACGCCACGGCTCGGCCATGTGCTACACCTCGGGCACGACCGGAAACCCCAAGGGTGTGATGTACTCCCACCGGTCCACGTACCTGCACAGCCTGGCCGCCACCTCCAGCGCCACCCTGGGCATAAACGAAATGGACCGTCTACTGGTCATCGTCCCGATGTTCCACGCCATGGCCTGGGGGATGCCCTACGCCGGGTGGTGGGTCGGCTCGGACTTCGTGTTCCCCCAGCAGTACCTGCAGGCCGCCCCCCTGGCCCGCATCATCGCCGATACCGGGCCCACGATCTCGGGGGCGGTGCCCACCATCCTCAACGACATCCTGCACAACGCCCCCGACGCCGACCTGTCGTCGTTCCGCTACATCGTGTGCGGAGGTTCGGCGGTGCCCCGCAGCCTGATCGAGGCCTACGACTCGCAATTCGGGGTTCAGGTTCTGCAGGCCTGGGGGATGACCGAGACCTCCCCCCTGGCGGCCATGGCCTGGGTCCCCCGTCACACCATGGGCGAACCCGAGATCAACTGGCGGGTCAGGACCGGCCGGGTGGTCCCCGGGGTGGACCTGCGGATCTGCGACGACGACGGCTCCGTCCTCCCCTGGGACGGCGAGGCCCAGGGCGAGATCGAGGTGAGGGGACCCTGGATAACCGGTGGCTACTACCAGGATCCCGCCCCCGAGAAGTTCCACGACGGGTGGCTGCGAACGGGCGACGTCGGGACCGTGACCCCCAACGGCTACATCATGATCACCGACCGATCCAAGGACGTGATCAAGTCCGGAGGTGAGTGGATCTCATCCGTGGAGTTGGAGAACACCCTCATGGGGCACCCGAAGGTGATGGAGGCGGCGGTGATCGGGGTTCCCGATGAACGGTGGGACGAGAGGCCCCTGGCCTGTGTCGTGTGCGCCTCCGGACAGGAGGTGACCGCCGGCGAGCTGTTGGAGTACCTGTCCGAGCACGTGGCCCGGTGGTGGCTGCCCGAG
>JALSTE010000310.1 GCA_026983855.1 Acidimicrobiia bacterium | reverse complement strand
GGGGCTGGCCCGGGCCGATCGGGTCTTCGAACAGACCTTCCGGGTCCACCAGGTGCAGCAGTGCCCGATCGAACCCCACATCGCCATCGCCTGGTGGGACGCCGACGAACGCATGGTGATCAGGACCTCCACCCAGGTTCCGTTCCACGTCCGTCGGATGGTGGCCCCCCTACTGGACCTGCCGGTCAAGAGGATCAGGGTGGTGAAACCCCGTATCGGGGGCGGGTTCGGCGCCAAGCAGGAGATGCTGATCGAGGACATAGTCGGTCATCTGGTCATCGCCACCGGGCGCCCGGTGAAGTTGGAACTCAGCCGGGAGGAGGAGTTCGCCTCCTCCCGCACCCGGCATCCCCAGACCATCACCTACCGCACCGGCGTGAACGCCGACGGAACGCTCACCGCCCAGGAGATGAGGGTGGTGGCCAACACCGGGGCCTTCGGGACCCACGGGCTCACGGTCCAGACGGTCACCGGTATGAGGGGGCTGAGTTCGTACAAGGCCGGGGCCAAGAGGTTCGACTGCGATGTCGTGTACACGAACATTCCGGTACCCGGTGCCTACCGGGGCTACGGCGCCCCCCAGGCCCTGTTCGCCCTCGAGTCCCACATGGAGGACATCGCCCGGGAGATGGGTTGGGACCCCGTCGAGTTCAAGCGCCGCAACTGGACGGTCGAGGGCGACGTGCTCGACATAGCCCCCCAGCTCGGTGAGGGGGCGGCCGAGGTGGGGCCCCTGCCCATAGTCACCTCGTGTGGGCTGGAGGAGTGCGTGGCCCAGGGCATGAGGGCCATCGGCTGGGAGCGGCGTGATGATCCGGCCTGGCGGGAACCCGCCGACCGACCCAACATCCGCCGGGGCATCGGTTTCGCCATGTGCATGCACGGTACGGCCATACCGGGCCTCGACATGGGTGCGGCCAGCATCAAGATCAACGACGACGGTTCGTTCAACGTGCTGGTCGGCGCCGCCGACCTGGGAACCGGGGCCGACACGGTGCTGGCCCAGATGGCGGCCGAGGTTCTCGGGGTGCCGCTGTCCGACATCGTGATCTACTCGGGGGACACCGACATGACCCCCTTCGACGTCGGGGCCTACGCCTCCAGCACCACCTACATCTCGGGCATGGCCGTGAAGAAGGCGGCGGAGAAGGTCTGGTGGAAGATCAAGCAGCGGGCGGCCCGGATGCTCGACGTGGACATGGCCTGCACCATCGAGCTGAGGGACCGCCGGGCCTGGGCCCCCGACGGGCGCTCGGTGTCTCTGGCGGAGGTGGCGCTGAACTCCCTGCACACCACCGACCAGGAGCAGATCATGGACACCGCCTCCTACGTGTCCACCGAGTCCCCCCCTCCCTACGCCGGTCAGTTCGTGGAGGTCGAGGTCGACGTCGACACCGGTCAGGTGACGGTGGTGAAGATGGTCATGGCCGTCGACTGTGGGGTGGCCATCAACCCGGTCACCGCCTCGGGTCAGATAGAGGGGGGAATGGTCCAGGCCCTGGGCTACGGCCACTGCGAGGAGATGGCCTACGACGAGTCGGGTCGAATGGTCAACGCCGCCTTCGGCCCCTATTGGATCTACCGCGCCGACGAGATGCCCGAACTCGAGGTCTACCTGGTGCAGACCATGGAGGACAGCGGGCCTTTCGGGGCCAAGGCCGTGGCCGAGATTCCCAAGGACGGGGTGGCCCCGGCCCTGCGTTCGGCCATCCTGAACGCCACCGGTGCGGCCATCAACGCCATTCCGTTCACACCGGAGAGGGTCTGGTCAGCTCTCGAGGGGGGTTGAACGATCTTGGCCGGCGTCCTCCTGGAACCTGAATGGCTGGTCACCACGGGAACCGATGAACCGTTGACCGGTCATTCGGTCCGTGTTCTCGGGGGCCGTATCGACCGCGTCGGACCGGCGGGTGACCTGAGGGCCGCCCACCCCGGGGACCAGGTCCTGACCGCCCCCGGGCGGATCCTCGCCCCCGGGTTCGTCAATGCCCACACCCACATGTACGGGGTGCTGGCCCACGGCATACCGATGACGGGGGCCCCGACGGACTTCTGGAGCTTCCTGGAGGACTTCTGGTGGCCGCGGGTGGAGGACGCCCTCGACGTGGAGATGATCACCGCCGCCACCCGTTGGGCGTGTGGGGAGATGATGCTCTCGGGAACCACCACGTTCTACGACATCGAGGAGGCCCCCTACGCCCTTCCCGGGATCCTCGCCGCCCAGGCCGGGGTGGTGGAGGAGATGGGAATGAGGGGCATCCTGTCCTTCGAGGCCACCGAACGGGCCGGAGCGGACATCTCCCGTCTGGGGTTGGAGGAGAACGTGGCGGCCATAACCGCCGCCTCGGGCGACTCGAACCTGGTGGACGCCATGATGTGCTTCCACACCACCTTCACCTGCTCCCCGGCCTACGTCACTGAGGCCTTCGAGCTGGCCGGCGATCTCGGGGTGCTCACCCACTGCCACGTGAATGAGGGGGTACACGAGCCCCGTTGGGCCCTCGAGCACCACGGCAAGCGGACACTCGAGCACTATCGCGATCTGGGGGTCACCGGCGACCGGATGCTGGCCTCCCAGGTGGTCCAGCTCTCCGAGGTCGAACGACGCATCCTGGCCGAGGACGGAGTCCGGTGTGTGCACATGCCGCTGTCGAACTGCGAGGTCGGCGGGGGGATTGCCCCGATACCCGAGCTACTGGAGGCGGGGGTGACGATGGGGCTGGGCAGTGATGGCTACGTGAACGACTTCTACGAGGTGATGAGGGGGGCGTTCATGATGCACAAGGGGAGGCTCTGTGATCCCACGGTCATGGACGCCCGCACCGTCTTCGACCTTGCCACCCGGGGAGGGGCGGCCGCCCTGGATCGACCGGATCTGGGATTCATCGGCGAGGGGGCCCGGGCC
>JALSTE010000309.1 GCA_026983855.1 Acidimicrobiia bacterium | reverse complement strand
GGGGACGACGGTGACGCCGACGTCGGGGCTCATCGCCACCACCACGACGGAGCCCGCTCCCGTGGCCACCCCGGGCGAGGAGGCGGTGGTCGTGGAGGTCGTGGACGGCGACACGTTCAAGGTCCGGTTCGACGACGGTCGTGGGGAGAGGGTTCGGCTGATAGGGGTGGACGCCCCCGAGGTGGGGGAGTGCCACAGCGACCGATCGACGGCGGCCCTCCGGGATCTGATCGGGGGGCGCCGGGTGACCCTGGTCCGCGATGAGTCCGACCGTGACCGCTACGGACGTCTCCTGCGATACGTGTTCGTGGGCACCGACCCGCCGGTCTTCGTCAACGCCGCCCTGGCCGAGGGGGGAGATGTCATCTCCCGCCGTTACGACCCCGACACCTCGCGACAGGCGGAACTGGAGGCGGCCCAGGACCGCGCCCACCAACAGGGTCTGGGTCTGTGGGCGCCCGATGCCTGCGGGGTCCAGGTACCCGACACGACGAACACGGGGACCCCGCGGATCGTGAGGGTGGAGTACGACGCCCCCGGTAACGACAATCTGAATCTCAACGGCGAGTGGGCGGAGCTCGGGGCCGGTGCCGCGGGCCCGGTGGATCTGACCGGCTGGGTGCTCAAGGACGCCTCGGCCTCGCACCGCTACCACTTCCCGCCCGGGTTCACCATCCCGGCCGGGGGCACCATCCGGGTGTTCACCGGCTGCGGCCCCGACACCGCCACGGAACTCCACTGGTGCAACCAGGGGTCGGCGGTGTGGAACAACTCCGGCGACACCGCCTTCCTCCTCGACCCCTCCGGCAACATCGTCGATTCGATGAGCTGGTAGCCGGGTGGTCCGTGGGTGGGATGGCGTGGGTTCCGTGGGGGTGCGCATCGGGGTGGACGGGTGGGCCCCATCGACTGATGGGACGGACGGTATTCGTACCTGTTGACACCCCGTCGAAAAAGGCGGATTCTGGGGTGTGCACCGCATCGGCGGATCGATGCGGTGAACCGGAGGGAGTGGGAATCGTGGGAATCGTGGGAGATTGGTGGGATTCGGTGACACCCGGGGAGATCGGTGGGAAACAGATGAGAATCAGGTCGGTCCTCATCCCGTTGGTGCTGGTGGCCCTGTTGGCGGCGGCGTGCGGTGACACGGCCCCGGCCCCCTCCGGTGAGGCCGGCTCGACCGGCGGCGGTTCCACCACGGTCACCATCGACATGGCCTCACTGGCACCGGGGACCCTGGACTCGTGGCGGAACAACACCGGACTGGAGACGAAGTCCGATGAAGTGTGGGCCCAGCGGCTGGCCACGGCCTGCTCGGAGGGGGTTTGGAAGCCCGATGTGGCCCGGAGGCTGGCCGAGGAGTACGCGGCCGAGGACGGGGCCACCTCCGAGCAACTGGCTGACGTCAGCTACCTGGAGAGCGCGGCCAGCGGCCTGTGGCTGGTGGCCGTGGGGGCGTGCCGTGACCGCTTCCCGGCCGACGCCCTGGCGGCCGGACCGAACTTCAACTTCAGTTCCTAGTGGGTCACCGGGGCCGCCCGGTCAATGTCAGGGGAGCGGCGGCCCTTCGGCGATCACGGAGCGGACCCGGTCGGGGGTGGTGGTGAAGGGGTCGAAGAACACCCCCCAGTAGTTGCAACCGGCGTCCATCCAGGGTCGGGGGTCGGTGCCGGGGGGCCCGTACTTCACCAGGGTGAAGTCGGGCCCGGCTCCGTAACGGGCCAGGTTCTCCGCCGTCTCGGCCAACTGGTCGGGGTGGTCGAGGTCGATCACCACCGCCCCGTCGTGACGGGCCGCCCGCCGTAGTGGGCGCTGGTAGGGGTGGCGGGCCGCCAACCAGATGGGGATCCGCCCGTTGACCGGCGTGGGGAGGAACCGGACGTCCTCGGCCCGGTAGAACTCCCCGGTGTGGGTGAAGCGCTCACCGGAGAGGAACCTGTCCAGCAACTCCAGGAATTCATCGAGCATCCGGGCCCGGGTGCGGTCGTCGGTCTCCTCCCCGAAGGCGGAGAGCTCCCGTCCGCTCTGGTCGAGACCCAATCCCGCCCCCAGCACGAACCGCCCGCCCGAGAGCCGGTCCAGGGCCACCACCTGGCGGGCCAGGACCTGGGGCCGCCGTCGGGGCAGGGGGGTGACCATGGGCCCGAAGCGGACGGCGGAGGTGGCGTGGCCGATGGCGGCCATGGCGGTCCAGGGATCGGTGACCGACTCCACCGGGGCCCGGTACTGGACGTGGTCCCAGACGAAGAAACCGTCCCACCCGGCCTCCTCGGCGGCGACGGCCAGGTCGGCCAGCAGACGGGGGTCGGCCAGTCGGTCGAAGATGGGGACGGAGAGAAAGCAGCCCATGGCGACTCACCCGAAGGTGGTCTGCTCCCTGACCCGGGTGAAGCTACGGTCGAGGGCGGCCAGGACCTCCTGGTTGCGGGTCAGGGCCCGGGCGTCGCCGTGGATGGTGATCCGGCCCTTCTGCAGGGCCTCCAGGGCGTTGAGCGTGCCCTGGGCCACGGCGGAGGCGGTGGCGTAGTCCTGCACGAAGGCCACATCGGGCTCGGTCACCTCCCCGGCCTGGACGTAGACCTCGCCCCGGTCGAAGGTGACGTAGTAGGACACGGTTCCGGCGGGGGTGTCGGTGACGTGCTGCTGGAGGGTCAGCTCCACCTCCGCCGCCGCCCGGGCCAGGGCCTCGTCGGCGCGGGCCGCCTCCCGCAGGGCGTCGATCCAATCGGTGGACAGGTACTCGACCATGGGCCCCGCAGCCTACCGGAGGGTGCCTGCCCAGTCGGCGGGGTGGGAGACTGTGGGTGTGTACGGGGTCGGCGACGAGGGGATTCACCGCGCTGTGGAAGGGAATCAGGACGAGGGGATTCACTCTGCGGGGGATGGACCTGGGGACGAGGGGATTCACT
>JALSTE010000308.1 GCA_026983855.1 Acidimicrobiia bacterium | reverse complement strand
GTCGACTTCGCCGAGGATCTCTCGCGCTACGGCGAGTTCTCCCTCAAGCCCGACGGGAGGGTGCTGGGCCCCCGTCTGGGGCCGGTGATGAAACAGGTGATGGCCGCCGCCCGGTCCGGTGACTGGAAGCGTCTCGACGACGGCACGATCAGCATCGCCGGGCAGATCCTCCAGAGCGGGGAGTACGAACTTCGCCTGGTACCCACGGGTGACGGGGCCGTCGCCGCCCTGAGGGACCACGACATCGTCGTCAGTCTCGACACCGAGGTGACGCCGGAGCTGGCGGCGGAGGGGCTGGCCCGTGATCTGATCCGCCACATCCAGGTGCTCCGTCGCGAATCGGGGCTCGAGGTCACCGACCGTATCCGGGTGAGGGTCCTCACCGACCCCGAACTGGCCGCGGCGATCGAGGCCCACCGATCCACGATCGCCGAGGCGGTTCTGGCCGACGGCATCGACACCCTCAGCGAGGGCCCGGTCACCGGTCCCGACTGGCCCCACGTCCGGGAGGTCGAGTTCGAGGGTCACACCGCCACCATCGCCATCGGTGTCAACGCGGCGGCACCGGTCGCCTGATTCGGGTCTCCTCAGCCGGCCAACCCGGTCCTAGCGCAGAGACGTCAGGCCGCCGTCCACCACCAGACTCTGGCCGGTCACGTAGGAGGCCTCGTCGGACAGCAGGAACACCGTGGCGTAGGCGACCTCCCACGCCGTCCCCTGACGCCCCAGGGGAACCGGTGTACGGGCCCGCGAGGGGCGACCCTGGCTGGCCTCCCGACCGAGCGGGGTGTCGATCAGGCCCGGCAGGACCGCGTTCACCCTGATGCCTGATCGGGCCGTGTCCAGCCCCACCGTGCGGGTCAACCCGATCACCCCGGCCTTGGAGACGTCGTAGGCGGGCATCCGACTACCGGGTTTGATCCCCGCTATGGACCCCATCAGCACGATCGACGCCCCCGGTGGCATCACCGGAACGGCCGCGGCGCAGACCAGGAAATGGGCCCTCAGGTTGACGGCCAGGGTGGCGTCCCAGTCCTCGACGCTGGTCCCCGACAACCCCCCACCGAGGGCTATTCCCACATTCAGCACCAGTCCGTCGAGACCACCCATGGCCTCGACGGCGGCGGCCACCACCCGACGACACTGCTGGGGGTCGGACACGTCGGCGACCAGCGTATGGGCCCGGCCTCCCTCCGCCCCGATCATCTCGGCGGTGGCCGAGGCGGCGTCGGAGGCCACATCGGCGCACACCACCACCGCTCCCTCGCGGGCGGCCAGCACCGAGATGGCCCGGCCGTTGCCCACCGGGGCTTCCGGCTCGGGCGAGGGCCGGGTGCCCGCTCCCACCACCAGAACCCGGCGTCCCGTCAGACGACCGCGGGCCGGAGCCAAACCCCGGGCCTCGGCCGTCACCCCGACGGAGTTCACACCGTCAGGCCCGCTCACCTACGCCGGCGGCGTCTCCGGCCGGGACGGTCGGGGCCGGGACGGCCGCTGCCGTCGAATTCGACGCTCTCGGGGCCCTTGAGGGCCGCCAGGAAGGGATCCTCGAGGATTGCCTCGTCGTTGTCCGGTACGACGTCCTCCGTGGCCTGAGCCTCAACGGAGCCCGGCTCGTTCCAGAAGGCCTCCGCCTCCGATGAATCGTCGCCGCCGGCGCTGACCGGGGGCGTGGCCTCGCGGGGGGACGGCGGCTCCAGAACCTCCAGGGTGACCGACTCCTCCTCCACCACATCCATCACGTCGTTCACCGATCCGGCGGCGACGGGGCTCTCGGGCTCGGCGACGACGGTGGTCGCCTCAGGTGCGGCCGGGGCCGCGGACTCCACCAACCCAGCCGGAGCCTCCGAAACCGAAGACGCAGCCGCCGGGGCCGCGGACTCCACCACCGCGGCCGGAGCCTCCGAAACCGAAACCGGCGACGCTGGCTCCAGGGCGGGCCCGGGATCGCGGGCCAGGGTCAGGTGGGCGGTCTCCGGTGCTGATTCCGCGGTGTCCTCGGTGGCCACCGCGGTGGCCGTGCCGGCCGGAGCGCTCCCGGTGTTGTCGGCCACGACCTGGAGGTTGGCCGTTCGGCTGGGATGCCCGTCCTGATCGGATTCGCCCACCAGGGCCCAACGGGGCAGACCCTCGGGCGCGTTCTCCGTCGCCCCACCGGATCCATCGGGACCGGAGGCCCCGGTTCCACTCACCCTCGGCTGAGAGCCGGTGAGATCTATCACCACGTCGGATGCATCGGATTCGCCGGACTGCCCGGGCTCCTCCGCCTGTTCTCCCCTGGCGAACTCACCGAGGGTCTCCGAGCCGCCCGGGGCGGCCTCGTCGTCGGAGGTGAATTCGTCGGTATCCGCCTCATGGGATCCGATCTCGCCGACCGGGGCCGAGACTCCCCCCGTGTCGATCCCCCCCATGGGACCCGTGATCGATTCGGTTGAGGCCTCCGCCGTCTGCGCCCCCTCCGCCTCGGTGTCGACCTCGGCGGTGACACTGCTCATGCGGTCCAGGAGATCGCCGATGGCGTCGGAGATGCCCCCCAGGTCGCGGGTGCGGGACTCCAACTCCCCGATCAGGGACGCACGGCGGTTCCTGAGCTCGATGACGGTCCGCTCCAGCTCGGCGATCTCGGCCCGATTGGCCTCCTTGACCGCGGCCGCCGCCTTCTCGGCCTTGATCGTGGCCCGGTGCCTTTCGACCGCCGCCGCGTCACGGGCCTCGTTCGTCAGCTTCTCGGCCTCGGCCCGGGCCCCGGCCAGTATCTCGGCCTCCAGGGCCGCCATGTGGGCATCGGCGTCGTCGCGCCTGGCCTCGGCGGCCGCCGCCTCCTCGGTGGCCCGGGCCACCATCTGCTCGGCCTCGGCCCGGGCATCGGACAGAATGCGTTCGGCCTCGGCCCGGGCCCCTCCCCGGGGC
>JALSTE010000307.1 GCA_026983855.1 Acidimicrobiia bacterium | reverse complement strand
CGAGGTCCTCCAGGGGTGTGAACAGTTGAGGCTGGCGACGGAAGGACTCGGCGTACTCCCTGGTGGCCAGCACCGGATCCCCACCACCAACCATCCAGACGTCGCCCTCCACCACACCCCCGGCCGTCGGGGGCTCCCCCACGATCGACGTGGTGAATCCCCTCGTCGGGTCGAGATCGTCCATGGCGGTGACGGCCGTCATCAGCTTCTCCACCGAGGCCGGTGTCAGGGCCGCGTCGCCGTTGAAGTCGAGGACCCGATCCTCACCCACGTACACGACCAGACAGGACGGCTCCGGCCAGCCCCTGGTCACGGGTTCGAGGAAGGTGGCGATGCGGTTCAGGGTGACCGGCTCGGCGAGGGTCTCCGGTATGCGCCGGGGGGTGAGCAGCGGCGCTCCCGGGGCCGGATTCCCCCGGGATCGGGCGATCGGCTGGGGGCGGATCTCCGCCTCCCTCTCCGCCGCCGCCAGGTTCCGGGTCGCCCGCCACGGCAGTGCCAGGGGGACGACCATGAGAGCCAGGGCGGCGAGGACCACGATGGTGACGATCGCCTTGCGCACCGAACCATGGTGCCTCATCACACCGCCCTCACCCGTTCACACCCCCCTTCACCCGATCGGTGAGACCAGGGGTCGCCCCACCCCGGGAAACGGGGAGGCTCAGAGGGGGAGCCCGTGGCGGAGCCGGTGGCGGGCGTGGCGCCACATGGCGTCGAGGGCGGCCACGGCCCGGTCGGCCGAGCGGTAGCACAGCCTCCCCGACTCCCTGACCGCCGCCGGTCCGGCGTTGGACGGATCGGTGGCCGCCAGTTCGGTGGCGGTGAGGATCGGCTTTCCGGTCTCGGCGCTGATGGCCGCCGCCGCCTCGGCGAAGCGACGGTCCTGGCGCCGGTGGTAGGCCACGATGCGCTCCAGCCCGTGGTCGGGGTAGAAGGGTCCACTGGCCATCATCGCCGCCTGGTTGGACTGGATACCGAGACCCAGGTAGACGATGGCGTCGATGGCGTCATGCTCGGCGATGAGCCTCATCACCTCGGGAATGGTGTCCCGGGTCTCCCCCCCGGCCATGTCGACCGGATTACCCCGACTCCACCGGGGAGGGAGCATGGTGTCGATGGCCGCCACCAGATCCTCGGGCAGTTCGACCAACTCCAGCGACGAGCGGTGGATGGCGTCGGCGGTGACGACCCCCCAGCCACCGGCCGTGGTCAGCACCGCGGTCCGGGGACCGCGGGGCAGGGGCTGGGTCACGAAGCTGGCGGCGATCTCGTAGGCGGACTCGACCGTCGGCGCCCTGACCACCCCGAGCTGGCGACAGACACCGTCGAACACGGTGTCGTCGGTGGCCAGGGCCCCCGTGTGGGAGGAGGCGGCCCGGGCCCCACCGGCGGTGGCCCCGCCCTTGACCAGCACGATGGGCATCCGCGAGGAGGCCTCGGACAGTCCGGCCACGAACGCCGGGCCGTCGTCGATCCCCTCCACGTACGCGAGTCCGACTCCGGTCGCCTCGTCGTCGGCGTAGTAGCGCAGGAAGTCGGTCACCCCCACCTGGGCCGCGTTTCCGGCCGACACGGCCCGACTGACACCTATCCCGCTGCCCACCGCGTAGTTCATGAACGAGGACACGAAGTTCCCCGACTGGCTGGCCACCCCGATGCGGCCCGGGGGTGGGTAGGGGGCGACGATCTGGGCGCACAGTCGGGCCGGAGTGGAGACCACCCCCTGACCGTTCGGACCGACGATGATCATGTCGAGGGAATCGGCCAGCTCGACGAGTTCCCGCTGGGCCCGGCGGCCCTCCTCACCCGCCTCGCCGTATCCGGCCGAGGTGATGAAGGCGGCCCTGATGCCCCTGGCGGCGGCCGAACGCAGCAGCCCCGGGTTGGTGGAGGCCGGGGTGCAGACGAACATGAGGTCGATCTCACCGGAGGGCAGGTCGTCGATGGAGGGCACGGTGCGGATTCCGAGCACCGTCTCCCCGGCCAGGTTGGTGGCGTGAACGGCTCCCTGATAGCCCGAGGCCAGCAGGTTGTGCAGACTGACGAACCCGAACTTGCCGGGATGGGTGGAGGCACCGGCCACGACCACCCCCCGGGGTTCGAACAGGGCCTCGAAGTGCTCCCGACGAAGACTCACGATGACACCTGCGCCTTCTCACCCGACGTTCCGGTGGCCGCCTCGACACCGGGAGGGTGGTTCACGCCGGTCGGCCGCAGACTCACGATGACACCTCCACCAGGGCGTCCACGGCCACGGGCCGCCCCCCGTCGATGATCAGGGGATTGAGATCCGCCGACACGATCCGCGGCTCGCCCTCGGCCGCCCGCGAAAGCGCCACCAGGACCCCGGCCAGGGCCCGCCGGTCGACCTCCGGTTCCCCCCGGAACGGCTCGAGCAGTCTCTGGGTGCGGAGGGCGTCGATCATCTCCAGGGCGTCCACCTCGTCCACGGGTACCAGGGCGAACACGGCGTCGGCGACGGCCTCGGCCAGGATGCCCCCCACTCCCAGCATCACCGTCATCCCGAACACCGGGTCCCTCTGCAGGCCGGCTATGAACTCTCGGTTGCCCGAAACCATCGGGGCCACCAGCACCGCGACCTCCCCGTCCTCGGGACGGGCGGCGGCCAGGAGGTCGGCGGCGGCGGATCGAACGGCGGCGGTGTCACCGAGACCCAGACGGACCAGGCCCCGCTCGGTCTTGTGGGCGATGGTGTCACCACACAGCTTGGCGACCACCGGAAATCCGAGTTCGGCGGCGGCGGCGGACGCCTCCTCGGGGCCGGGGGTCACCACCTCGGGGGCGACGGGCACCCCGTAGCGGGCCAGCAGGTGGGCCGAGTCGGCCTCGGAGAGGGTGCGGGTGGAGGTCACGCTGGCGGAAGGTACCCCACCGGCTCTCCCCAGGCTAG
>JALSTE010000306.1 GCA_026983855.1 Acidimicrobiia bacterium | reverse complement strand
CGTCACCCGCACCCACGCCAGCGGGATCATGGAGAACCGGGGGGTGGAACCCACCACCAGCCCGGCCATGGACATCCAGGTCTCCTCGAATTTCGAGCGCCTGCTGTACGACTACTGGCCGGGGGAGCGGGGTACCAGGGGGGCCGGGGTGGCCGCGGCCATGACCGAGTTCCGGGCCACCGGTCGACTCGAGCTTCCGGAGCCGGTCGCCGCCGCCTTCACGGCCGAGTTCGACGCCGCCGCCGCCGGTGAGGACGAGGTGGCCCGCACCATCGCCGAGGTGTGGGCGGAGGACCACTACCTGATCGATCCCCACACGGCGGTGGGGGTCACGGTGGGCCGTCGCCTGGGTCTGGCCGGAGAGGTGATGGTGGAACTGGCCACCGCCCATCCGGCCAAATTCGGGGACACCGTCGAACGGGCCACGGGTGTCCACCCCGAACTGCCCGACCATCTGGCCGACCTGATGGAGAGGGAGGAGCACCTCGTGGAACTCCCCGACGACCTGGCCGTGATCGAGGAGTACGTGGAGCGGGTCTGCCGTCGCTGACGACGGCGGGGTCGCGGTCACTCGGGTCGGTGTGCGGGGTCCGTTGTTGTAGCCGCCGGGGGCCGTGGGTATCCTGAGCCCGGCAACCCGCCTTCCGCCGGTCGATGACCTCCCGGCCCGGTGTCGACGTTCGTCACACCGACTCCGATCTCCGGATTCCACTCCGGGTGTCGCGTCATCGTCGGGTAGCCCACGGCCCCCAAAATGGGATCCGTGGTGTCCGGGGCGGGTTCGCCCAAGCCAAGGTGAGGGCTCCGACCAGGTGACCCCGACCGATTTCCCGAAACGGAGTAGTGCCAGATGAGCACTCAACCGGACGCTCTGGACCGCAGCGTCCTGGAAACCAAGGCCCGCGACGAGCTGGCTCAGATCGGTGCCGCCCTGGGGGTGAAGCTCCCGGCCCGGGCCCGCAAGGCCGACATGATCGATCTGATCATCTCGGGGGTGAGCCCGAAGGGGTCGGCGACCCCCCCGGAGGACGGGGCGGGGGAATCCCCGGCGGAGGGGGTGGGGTCGAAGGAGTCTCCGGCCCCTCCGGCGAAGGAGGACACGGCCAGGGACACGGCCAGGGATGCAGCCTCGGCCCCGGCCGCGGGGGTCAAGCGGACCCGTCGCCGGGCCCCCTCCCGCAAGGCCGGCCCCGATGCCGAACCCAAGGCCGAGTGGGAGGTGGCCCTGGCCGAGGAGAACCAGGAGAACCGGCGGAGCCGGCGCAAGGGCGGGGACCGCAACCAGACCGCGGGAAATTCGAACGGGGGCAACGGGGGCAACGGCGGCGCCGCCAAGGGATCCAAGGGGACCACGGACAAGTCCGCCACAACCTCCCCGACGAACGGTGACGGTGCCGAGGGCTCCCCCTCGGAGGGCGGGGGGGCCGAGCCGGTCGAGACGGCCAACAAGAGGCGCCGGCGGCGGGGCCGGGGTCGCGACCGCGAGGAGACGTTCCAGGGTGAACCGGTCGACGTGGAGGGGGTCCTGGACCTGAGGGACGAGGGCTACGGATTTCTGCGCACCTCGGGGTATCTGCCCTCCAAGAGCGATGTCTACGTACCGGCCAAGCTGGTACGCCAGTTCGGTCTGCGCCGGGGTGACTCCCTCAAGGGCACCAGTCGCCCCGCCGGCCGCAGTGAGAAGAACCCCGGAATGCTGTCGGTGACCGAGGTCAACGGTCGCCCCCCCGAGGAGGCGGTCACCCGGGTCCGTTTCGAGGACCTGACCCCCCTGTTCCCCGATGAGCGTCTGCGCATGGAGATCCCCGACGACGTCTACAACATGACGGCGCGGATCATCGACCTGGTCTCCCCGATCGGGAAGGGTCAGAGGGGGCTGATCGTCTCACCCCCCAAGGCGGGCAAGACCACCATCATGAAGAGCATCGCCCACTCCATCGAGGCCAACCATCCCGAGGTGGGGCTCATCGTGCTGCTCCTCGACGAGCGGCCCGAGGAGGTCACCGACATGGCCCGCTCGGTGAAGGGTGAGGTGGTGGCCTCCACCTTCGACCGCCCCGTGGAGGAGCACATCCAGATCTCCGAGCTCACCATCGAGAGGGCGAAGCGGATGGTGGAGTACGGCCAGGACGTGGTCATCATCCTCGACGGAATCACCCGCCTGGCCCGGGCCCACAATCTGGCCTCGCCCGGCACCGGCCGGATCATGTCCGGCGGGGTGGACTCGGGCGCCCTGTACCCCCCCAAGAAGTTCTTCGGAGCGGCCCGCAACCTCGAGGAGGGAGGTTCCCTGACCATCCTCGCCACCGCCCTGGTGGAGACCGGGTCCAAGATGGACGAGGTGATATTCGAGGAGTTCAAGGGGACCGGGAACATGGAACTGCGGTTGGACCGGCGCCTGGCCGAACGCCGCATCTTCCCGGCCATCGACGTCGCCGCCTCCTCCACCCGACACGAGGAGCTGCTGTACGACCGGGGACACATGGCGGCGGCGTGGAAGCTGCGCAAGGTCCTGGCCGGTGTGGCGGGTGATTCGGAGTCCCGGACCGGTGCCGGTCTGGAGCTGCTGCTGGACCGGCTCAAGTCCTTCCGCACCAACGAGGAGTTCCTGGCCGAGATTGCCCGGGCGCCGGGATCCTGAGCCCGATACGCCCAAACCCGATTCGAACCCCTAACATCTAGCGGTTGTGTCGCACGGCCCTCCCGTGGCGAACGCCCCCTTGGAGAAACAATGCAGGACGGAATACACCCCAACTACCGGCCGGTGGTCTTTCAGGACACCTCGACGGACTTCGCCTTCCTCACCCGTTCGACGGTGGAGACCAACGACACCATCACCTGGACCGACGGCAAGGAGTACCCCCTCGCCAAGGCCGAGTTGACCAGTGCCAGCCACCCCTTCTTCACCGGCCAGATGAAGA
>JALSTE010000305.1 GCA_026983855.1 Acidimicrobiia bacterium | reverse complement strand
ACCTCCGAGGACCCCCCGACAACCGGCGAAACCACCTCCGAGGACCCCCCGACAACCGGCGAAACCACCTCGGAGGACCCCCCGACAACCGGAGGGGCGACACCGGTGGGCCCCTGGGTCGTGACCGCCGACCGGGTCGGTGCAGATCCACCTCGGGGAACCGGAATCGGCTCGGCCAGGGGGGCGGTGTCGGCCGGTCCGGGGCCCGGGGGAATGTCGCGGATGACCCCCGTGTCGACCGGCGGTGGCGACTCCCCCGCCAACTGGGCCACTGACGCCCCGACGCCACCATCGAGGTCCGCCCCCGGGGACCCGGCACCATCGGGGTCGAGCACCGGAACCCCGTCGTCGGCAGCTGAGTGCGTCTCCGCGGCCCCGTCATGAGTGGGGGTCTCGCCGTCGATGTGAATCACCACCACGGTGATGTTGTCCCGACCACCGTGGGAGTTGGCCAACTCGATCAGCCGCCCGGCGATCTCGGAGGGATCGGCCGCCGCCCCCACCGTGGCCGCGATCTCGGAGTCGTCAACCTCGTTGACCAGTCCGTCGCTGCACAACAGGTAGCGGTCCCCCGCCACGGGTTCGATCACCCACCGGTCGACCTCCACTGTTTCGCCGACCCCCACCGCCCGGGTCAACATGTTCCGGTAGGGATGAACCGCCGCCTCGTCGGGTTCGATCTGGCCCCGCCTCACCAACTCGGCCACGTAGGAGTGGTCGTCGGTCAGCTGTTCGAGGTGTCCGTCCCGATGGCGGTAGACACGGGAGTCGCCGACGTTGACCATGGCCAGCAGGGGCGGGTCACCGTCGCCGATGACCGACATGGCCGAGAGCGTCGTACCCATTCCCTTGAGCTCGGGGCGGTCAGCCGCCATCTCCCACACCGCCCGGTTGGCCAGGTGTGTTCCCGCCACCAGGTCCTCCAGCGAGGCGTGACCCGCTCCGCTCATGGCCTCCACCGCCACCTGGGACGCCACCTCGCCCCCCCGGTGGCCACCCATCCCGTCGGCCACGATGAACAGCCCCCCCTCGGCGAAGAGGGCATCCTGGTTGTTCGCCCGGACCCGACCCTGGTGGGTGGCCCCTCCCCAAGAGAGGCGCAGTGGTGTACCGGTCATGGGATCACCTCGAAGACCGTGGCCCCCACCTGGATTCGGTCGCCTTTGTGAATCATCGTAGGGGCCTTGACCTTTTCGCGGTTGAGGTACGTGCCGTTGGTCGAACCGAGATCCTCGACCACCAGGTGTGAGTCGCGTCGGAAGATCTTCGCGTGAAGTTGCGAAGCATATGAGTCGTCCACCGTTATCTCACATCCGGCCGCCCTTCCGATGGTGAGCTCATCGGCCAGCTGATGACGCCTCCCCGCCACCTCCTCAGGGGCCACCACCACCAGACCAGTGGGAACGGGCCCGTTTCGCTCGACCCTCTCCCGCCGCGCCCTGGGAACGCGGGCCGGTCGGGGGGGCCGGACCTCCAGCCACACGGTGTAGAGAACCCGGGCGAAGAACAGGTAGAGGAGTCCCAACAACAGGACGGTGAGGAGACGGATGAGGGAGTCGGGCACCGCTTCAGCTCGCCTCGAAGTCCATCACACGATCGCTGATCATGATCCGGTCCGATCGGGCCAACACGTGACTGGTCACGGGATGGCCGTTGACCAGGGTGCCGTTGGTGGAACCGAGATCGACCAGGACGTAGTCGGGGCCCGAGGGCCGGATCTCGGCGTGACGGCGACTGACACGGGGATCATCTATCACCAGCTCACAGTCGTCGGCCCGGCCTATGGTCACCACCGCGTCACCCAGGGGAAAGCGGGATCCATCGGCGAACCGGAGGGCGCCGGCCCCCGACCCACCCGGGCCCTGCTGGAACTGGCCGACCACGGAGAACTGACCCTCACGGAGCTTGGGGTCGGACGCCAGATGGACGGCCAGGGGGCCCATGAACGTGTACCCCCGCTCCCGGGCGTGATCGCGGGCCGCCTCGGACAACTCGGACTCGAGACTGCCCGACACCTCGGAGAATCGGCGGTGATCGACGGGGTTCAGCCCAACCAGGTAGTCATTCGCCGTCACCGTCCTCCCCTTGACGTCGATCGTCCTCTCCTCGTCCATCACCCTCACCAGACGACGACCCAGCTCCACGGGTTGCAGTCCACTGCGGAACACGCGGGCGAACGTGCCCTCCACCAACCGCTCGAGACGTCGTTCGAACCCACGCAGGACCATGTCGGAGCCGAGTGTAGGACCCCGGGCCCGGGCACCGCCTCCGCTCCCCGACCGGGCGCCGGGTCGGTCGCATCCGGGCGTCCCGGCCCCGCTGGACCCGACCCCGACACCGGTGCCCGATGGTGGGATCGGCGAACGCGTTTCGATTCCCCCCGACCGGGCGCTACCATGCTGGCCCTACCAGCGCGAGTGGCGGAATTGGCAGACGCGCAGGATTCAGGTTCCTGTGTCCGAAAGGATGTGAGGGTTCAAGTCCCTCCTCGCGCACCGCTCAGCCCGAGCCCGACCCCCAACTCGGGCCACACTCCCACCCCGGGGTGCCCTGACCCAGCCGAGCCGATCACCTCCACCCCAAACCACCCCGGGGTGCCTTGCATGTGGGCACTCAGAGTGACACCGTTCTGTTGTGACCACGCAACGTAAAAGCAACGCGCCCCGGACGGCACGTCGCGTGACAGCACTGCTGCTCTTGGTGGTCATGGGGCTTTTCCTGGCCCAGTTGGGAGCCGGAGCGGGGGAAAAGGAGCTGAAGGAACTCAAGCAGCAGCGCGAGGCCCTGAGGGAGCAGAGAGCCGCCCAGGCCGCTTCGGTGGACGCCGCCCGGGCCGAGTACGAGGAGGTCCTGGCCGCCCTGGACGCCCTCAACGCCGACGTCGCCGCGGCCGAGGAGCGACTGGCCGCGGCCCGCAGGGCCAAGGAA
>JALSTE010000304.1 GCA_026983855.1 Acidimicrobiia bacterium | reverse complement strand
GCTCTGTACCGTCTGGCCCTGCGCCTGACCCGTGAGCCGGTGCTCCCGCGATTGGCCCAGCCGGAGCTGGACCGCCTCACCGTCGAGAGCGGCGAGTCAACCTATCTCGCGGTCCCCGTGGGCGAGGGACAGGCAATGTACGTGGCCCAGGCCCAGAGCCACCGGAGAATCCGGGAGGTGAGCTGGCTGGGCGGGATCATCGACCTCGCCGACACCGCCCTGGGGAGGGCACTTTCGGGTCGGGTGGACGCCGATGGGGTCGTGGTACGGGAAGGGGCGGTTGAGGACGAGGTCACCGCCATCGTCGCCCCCGTGATCGGTCCAGGGGGCTCCCCGGTGGCCGCAGTCAGCCTGCTGGGGCCCAGCTATCGACTCACGGCCGAGCGGACGGCGGAGTTGCGCCCCCTGGTGGCCCGGGCCGCGGCCGAAATCCTCTGACGCTACCCACCACCCCCAACCCTTTTCTGACCTGGTGGGGCTGTGTGGGCGTCCCCCGAGGTCAGAGATCGGAGGTTGGGGGGTGCTTTTCTGACCTGGTGGGGCTGTGTGGGCGTCCCCCGAGGTCATAGATGGGGGGTTCGGGGGGTTTTCCGACCTGGTGGGGCTCAGATGTCCAGGGCGTGACCGTAGGCGTCGGAGTGGCTGATGATGAACCGGCGGCGGGGCTCCACGGCGTTGCCCATCATGGTGGTGAAGGCCTTCTCGGCCGCCTCGGCGTCGGCCAGGGTGATCCGGCGCAGCACCCGGGTGTCGGGATTGAGGGTGGTCTCGGCCAACTCGGCCACGTCCATCTCCCCCAGCCCCTTGAACCTGGTGAGGCGGTACCGGCGGTGCCGCTGCTCGAGGTCGGCCATGAGGGCGTCCTTCTCGTCCTCGCTGTATACGTAGACCTTCTCCTGGCCCACGGTGAAGGAATGGGTGGGTGGCTGGGCGGCGAACACCCGACCCTCGGTCAGCATGGGCCTCATGTAGTGGTAGATGAGGGTGAGCAGCAGGCAACGGATGTGACTGCCGTCGACGTCGGCGTCGGCCAGGAGGATCAGCCTCTGGTAGCGGGCGGCGGATATGTCGAACTCGGGCCCCGAGCCGGCACCCACCGCAGTGAACAGGGCCGTGGCCTCGGCGTTGTCCAGGACCGCCTTGCGGGTGCCCTTGGCGGCGTTCACGACCTTTCCCCGCAGCGGTAGCACCGCCTGCCAGTTGGAGTCGCGGCCCGACTTGGCCGGTCCGGCGGCCGAGTCGCCCTCGACCAGCAGCAGTTCCCCCCCGGGGTGGACCCGGCAATCGGCCAGCTTGTCGGGCAGTCCCGCCGATCCGAGTGAGGCGGCCTTGCGACGGGTCTCCAGGGCCTGGCGGGTGGCCACCCGGTTGAGGATGGCGTCGGAGACCTTGTCGAGGACCCCCCGCACCTGGTTCTTGCGGCTCCCCTTGGCCCGGCCCTCGAGCCAGTCCCCCATCGTCCTCTTGACCACGTCATAGGCGATCTTCTGGACGTCGGGTGTTCCCAACTCACGTTTGGTCTGGCCCCGGAACTGCGGCTCGGGGACGATGGCCCTCACCACCGCCACCAACCCCTCCTGCACGTCCTCCTTCTGGGCCTTGGCCTTGTCCTTGAGCTTGCGCAGCTTGCGAGGATCGGCTGATCGAACGGCGTCGTTCACCGAGAAGGTGAGGGCCCGCTCGAAACCCGACACGTGGGTGCCCCCGTCGGTGGTGGGAATGGTGTTGACGAAGCTGACGATCCGGGTGTCGAACCCCGCCGTCCAGCGGAGGGCCACGTCTATCACGCAGTGTCGGGTCACCTCGGTGAGTTTGCCGTCGACGGGAACCTTCTCGGTGAACTCTCCCTCCCCCTGCAGACGAATCACCGCGGTGACGTTCTCACGGCCGTTGCTGAGGTGCTCGACGTAGTCGACGAGGCCCCCGGTCGACTTGAACTCCTCGGACTGCACCTTGGGGCCCCGCCGGTCGGTGAGACGGATCTTGAGCCCCGGGACCAGGAAGCAGACCTGGGACAGGCGTTCCCTGACCTCGGAGTACTCGATGCGGGCCTCGGGGTCGAAGATGTCGGTGTCGGGCCAGAACCTCACCCTGGTGCCGGTTCGGGTTCGGGGGACCTTGCCCACCTTCTCCAACTTGTGGGAGGGGCGGAACCTTCCGTTGGCCGAGGTGTGCCCGGCCACCCGCTCGAGGAACTCCAGGCGGTGGGTGGCGCCCCGGCGGTTCACGTCCACCACCAGGCGGCGGGACAGGGCGTTGACGACGGAGGCCCCGACCCCGTGCAGCCCACCCGAGGCCCCGTAGGCCTTGTTGCCGAACTTGCCCCCGGCGTGGAGCTCGGTGAACACCACCTCCAGGGCGGTCTTGGCCCCGTCCTTGAGGTCGATGGGGATACCCCGGCCGTTGTCGGCGACCTCGTAGGACCCGTCGGGGTGGAAGTAGACCTCTATGAGGTCACAGTGACCGGCGGCGGCCTCGTCCACTCCGTTGTCGATGATCTCCCAGAGGAGGTGGGTGAGGCCCCCCGATCCGGTGCCGCCGATGTACATGCCGGGGCGTTTGCGGACCGCCTCGAGACCCTCGAGGACCTCGATGGAACTGGCGTCGTACTTCGTGGGGCTCATTGGTGGCGGTACTCCCCCAGGGCGAGTATGCGGAATCCGAGGTCGACTCCGGAGCCGTCCCGGCGGGTCGGGTTCAGGGTCAGGGGCCGGGGTGTGGGATCGGCCCGGGAGGGATCATCACCGTCGGCGACGATGGCGGCCAGGGCCCGGTCCCGCCCCATCCAGGCGTAGACCACCGCGGTCTCGAACCCCTTGAAGCGCAGGAGCCTCACCCCTCCGGTGGCCCGGCCCTTGGCTGGTATCTCCGACCCCTCGGTGACCTTGGTCGTTCCCTCGTCGGTCACCGCCACCACCTGGGTGCCGAACTCG
>JALSTE010000303.1 GCA_026983855.1 Acidimicrobiia bacterium | reverse complement strand
GGGATGGGTGTCCACGGAGACCGGACGCCTCAGCTCGGCGCCCACCAGCTGGGCCACGACGGGGATCCGCGACGATCCTCCGACCAGTAGCACGGTATTCACGTCCTCGGGGGCGACCTCGGCCGACCTGAGGGCCCGACGCAGGGCGTCGATGGTGTCCATGAGCGGGGGCCTCACCATGGCCTCGAACTCGCTGCGGGTCAGCCTCACCTCGGTCTGGACGTTGGGCAGCAGAATCGGAATGGTGGTGTCGGTGTCGGCGGAGAGGGCCTCCTTGGCCGCCACACACTCCTCCCGCAGGCGGGCCACGGCCGAGATCGCGTTCGGGTCGTCCTCGTCGAGTTCCTCGATCTTCCCACCCAGGGAACGCACCACGTGGGCGAACACCGCGGCGTCGAAGTCGATACCGCCGAGTCGTTCTATGCCCTCGGGCTCACCGAGGATCTCGAAACCGTCGACGGTCTTGCGGAGCACCGCGGCGTCGAAGGTGCCTCCGCCCAGGTCGTACACGGCTATGACCGTTCCCGGTTCGACCCGCGACTGACTCGCGTAGTAGATGGCGGCCGCCTCGGGCTCGGTGAGGATCCTGGCCCCACCCAGGTCGGCCAGCCGGACCGCCTGGTTCAGCAGATCGATCTTGTAGGGACCCCAGTTCGCCGGATGGCTCAGGGCCACGGCGTCGGGGCTTCCTCCCTCACGGGCGGTCACCTGCTCCAGAACCGACTGCAACATCCGGGACATGAGCTGCTCGGCTGAGTAGGGCGTACCCCCGACCAGCAGGGGTGTGGTGTCACCCAGGCGCCGTTTGAACTCCCGGGCCACCCTCTGGGGCTCGGAGAAGGCCCGACGGCTGGCCGCCTCACCGGTGAGGATGGTCTCGTCCTCCCGGAGCAGCACGACGGAGGGAATGGCGGCGACGCGGGTCCCCAACGACAGAATGTCCGCTCGACCGTCGCGGAATACCGCGGCGGCGGTGAACGTGGTGCCGAGATCGACCCCGAGTGTGTAACCCACTGGTAAAACCCTCTCGCTGTGAGTGGACCACTCTAATTGGGTCCGCACGTCAGTATCCCCTTGATCCCGAAGTTTGCCATGGGGATCCGATAGGGGACTTCCCCCATGTTCGATCCCCGGCGGCGATCTATCGTGACCCCATGGAAAAGGCCAGACCCCTGGGTGAGCTGCTCGCTGACCTGACCACCGACCCGGAGGCGAGGGCGGCCTACCGAAACGATCCCGAGGGCTACCTCTCCTCCGCCGGCTACGAGAATCTCTCAACTGAGGAGGCGGGTCAGGCCATGACCCACCACGCCGATCGGCTCCCGCCGGAATTGGCCGAGCGACTGGCCCCCGTGGTGATGGCCCACAGCCCCGCCACCGTGGCCCTCCCCGACGATCTCCCCGGGCACCTGGACGACGGCGACGATCCGGGGGGCGACCTCGGCCTCTCCGACCCGTTCGGCCTCCTGGCCGAGCTCCCACTGATCGACGACACCGACGTGGATCCCGAGGACCTGTTCGAGGATCATCGGGTCCCGGATCCGGGTACCTCCTCCACGGCCGACCATGAGGTGGATCACGACCATCCAGGTGACGTCGGCGACCTCGACGACCCGACCGAAAACGACCACCCAGGCGACCTCGACGACCTCGACGAGGAGCCGGAAACCGTAACCGGGGACGACCCGACCGACAACGACCACCCAGGCGACCTCGACGACCTCGACGAGGAGCCGGAAACCGTAACCGGGGACGACCCGACCGACGAGCTGGGGAGTCACCTCGAACACTCGTCCGGGGCGCTCGACCCCACCGACGACTTCGAGGACCAATTCGAAGACCCGACCGGTACCGTCGACGACCTCAACCCGCCGATGGATCCCCTTCCGGAAAGCGCCGGTATCGAAGACCTGACCGAACCGCTCGACGACCTCAACCCGCCGATGGATCCCCTTCCGGAAAGTGCCGGTATCGAAGACCTGACCGAACCGCTCGACGACCTCAACCCGCCGATGGATCCCCTTCCGGAAAGCGCCGGTATCGAAGACCTGACCGAACCGCTCGACGACCTCAACCCGCCGATGGATCCCCTTCCGGAAAGTGCCGGTATCGAAGACCTGACCGAACCGCTCGACGACCCGGCGCTCATCATGGAGGATCCCGACCTCGACCCGGTCGAACCACCCGACGACCTCGACTGACCGTGAATATCAGCGTGGGCCCGGTGTTCGTGCCGGGCCCAACCCGACCTGGGGTCCCGATCCGGCGCCCCCGATTCCGTCGTGGGTGCAACCCACCGCCAGCCGGCCCCGACCGGGGATGGTGCTCAGCCCACCCCGGCGGCGAACATCCCCTCACAGGTGCGGACCGCGACCCTCGAGGCCACCGCCATTTCGTGGCGGGTCAGGGGATTCTCCGCTCTCCTCTGCCAGCGGGCCAGGGCCGCCATCAGCTCGTTTCGGACCATCCCGTCGTCGGCGTCGGCGGGTAGGCCCAACCGGGCCCTCGGGCTCTGGCCATCGGCCCCCAGGAGCATCTCCAGCTCCCGGAGCCGCTCCTCCTTGGCCGTGATCCAGCCACTCCTCACCGCGCTGAGTATCCGTAGCTCGTTGAGCGGATGGGCGCTGGCCACGACCCGCTCTATGTCCGCGTCGAGCTGATCGGCCCCGGGGACGGGATGCTCCTCGATCAGCGATCCCAGGGCCAGCAGGGCCGATCGGGCCTTCAGCAGGTCCCGGCGTTCGGCGAACAGGCTGCCCAGGATCTCCCGCAGATCATCGAGCCCGCTACGGGCGATCATCTCCCGGGAGAGCTCGCTGGCGGTCGTCACCGTGCCCTGCCGCAACAACGTCGCCGCCAACCGGATTCCGAACACCCCGAACCTCTTGAGGAGCTGCTCCCTCTCCATCGACGTCAGACCCACGTCACTGGTGGAG
>JALSTE010000302.1 GCA_026983855.1 Acidimicrobiia bacterium | reverse complement strand
CCGGCCGGCCGCCCGACGGTGGGCGGACCGGGCCGGGGTGACCGGCCTGGGACCAGCTCAGTCGGCGGCGAAGGCGCTGGGGAAGCGGGCCACGAAGGCGATGGCCAGACGCAGCTCCCGGCGGTCCACGCACTCACCGATCTTGTGGGTGTTCTGCTCGTACCCGGCGCCGAAGCCCAGCATCGGGGGATGCTTGAATCCCCCGGCCTCCACCCACTCCTTGGAGGAGGGAACATCGATACCGGGGGCGTCGACGGGGATCGGGTAACCGACACCATCGGTGGAGAAGATCCAACGATCGACCCGACACTTGGTGCTGAT
The DNA here is from genome assembly GCA_026983855.1 of Acidimicrobiia bacterium. Lineage (GTDB taxonomy): Bacteria > Actinomycetota > Acidimicrobiia > Acidimicrobiales > Poriferisodalaceae > DRKF01. Next base: position 2,625 of record JALSTE010000302.1, on the reverse strand, counting down.
GGCACCGGGATCATCGGAGGGAGTGACGTTGGGGGCCACGACAGATTCGTACACCGACTCCGCCGTGCCGATGGCGTGGTGCTCCTCGGGCGTCGCCCAGCCCATGTACACCTGGGGATTACCGGGTTCATACCCTCGCCAGGTCTTCCCGTTGTAGGTGGGTATCGACACGTCGACCGTCAGACCGGCGTCACGGGCCACCTTGACCGCATCCATGGCCTCCACGTCGGCCCGGGCCTGTTCGGGGTCCTCTCCCACCGTCAGACGCCGGTCGAACCGAAACGTGAATCGGTCGGGAACGGCACAGTCGCTGGGGGTGTCCAGATGGGCCCACGAGGCGGTACGGGTACCGTGGCCGAGGAACGGATCGTCGAGGAATCCGTCCATCTCGTTGTACCGGCGGGCGGCCTCGGTGATGATCGCCGCCCCGTACTCCAGGGGGTTGAGACCCTCCCACGGCATCGATCCGTGGCAGGACCTGCCGGTGACGGTGACCTCGATCTGCATCCGTCCCCGCTGTCCGCGGTAGACGCCCAGGGCCCCCTTGTTGGCGTCGCCGGTGCCCTCGGTGAGGATCACCACGTCGGGGATCACGCTGGGTGGGGCACCGGGCAGCACGTGCTTCACCACGTACATGGGTCCGGCCCCGTCGTTGTCCTCCTCGGCCGCGGTGGCGTAGGAGCGGATGATCACCCCGTCGAGGGCCCCCTCGGAGGTGAGCTCGATGGCGATCTTGGTGGCGATCACCTGGGAGACCACCCCGGCCAGCTGATCGGCCGAGCCCCGACCGAAGATCAGGTTGTCCCACTCATCATCGGGCGGCAGGTAGCCGAGCTGGCTGCGCAGGAAGTCGCGGTCAACGGCCTCGATGTCCAGCAGGCCGTCGTAGGCGTCGATACCACCGAGCTTCTCCCGCCACGCCGGGCGCAGGGCCTGGACGGTGTCGGTGTGGCCGTCGAAGTAGACGACCCGCTTGTCGTCGGCGTCGATCGGGTCATCGGGATTGGTCGCGGTCCAGACCAGGTTTCCGTACTCGTCGAACCAGACGTCGTCGGGGGAACGCACGGCGCCGATCTCGATGATCTTGGCCTTCAGGTATTCCAGACGGGGGCCCTCGTGGTTACTGAGACCACAGTCGGGGTCGCCCCCCTGATCGACCGGAAGGTCGACGTAGTCGGCTGGGATTCGGACCACCTCTCGAAGGATTTCCTCCGCCAGGGGCAGGTAGGCCTCGCTGAGTTCGGCCACCCGGGCGTCGAGAGTGGATGTATCGGTTGTAATAGGAGTACCTCCCGTTCAAATGCGGTCCGGGCGGATGCCACGCAGGGACTGCCCCCCGGGGGGACGGTGTCGCCACGTGGGCCCGGCAACGGCCCTATCGGGCCCTGGACACCCTATACACCTGCGTGGCCCTCGGGGTCGGGCCCACCCACCCCGGGTCCGGGACGCCGACCCGGACCCCGTTCGCCCCCGACATGAGCGCGGTCGGTCCGGCGACATGGCCCCTGAGAACCCGACCACCTCAGCCCGGACACCGCCGACTCCGGTCGACGTGCTATCCAGTGGGCCATGAACACCCGACCGGCCCCCGTCCATCTCGAGACCGCCCGGGAGCTGGCCCGATCCGAACCCTGGATAGACGTCCACGCCCACCCCGGCCGCTGCTTCCTCGGGGGACTCGGCGACCATCCCCTGGCCGAGATGCTGGGGGGTGACGCCTCCCCGGCCGCTCTCGAGGCCGTGGGCGCCAGCGCGGTGACGGCCGCCTCCTTCTCCACCGTGGCCGACCTCCTGGTACTGGGAATCTCGCCGGAGGGGGGAATTGTGGCCTCCCGCGATTTCGAGCCGGGGGAGGCCGCCGCTGATCACGAGCGTCAGCTCCGGGCCCTGGTCCAGCTGACGGCCCGCCCCGACGCCAGGGCCGTCCTGGTGGCCGATGACTACGCCGCCGCCCAGGCCGAGGGGCAGGTGGGCATGCTTCTCTGCGCCGAGGGAGGCGACTTCCTGGAGGGTTCGCTCGAGGGCCTGACCCCGGCCCACGCCGCCGGTCTCCGCAGCATCACCCTGGTCCACTATCACGTCAACGAGTTGGGCGACATCCAGACCGAACCTCCCCGCCACGGTGGTCTCACACCCTTCGGCGCCGAGGTGGTGGAGGCCATGGGTGAACTGGGGATGATCGTCGACCTGGCCCACGCCACCTGGGACGTGACCCGGCGGGCCATCGAGGTCTCCGAGCGCCCGGTGATGATCTCCCACTCCCATCTCATGGAGCGGCACGGAGACCATCCCCGGCTCCTGAGCGACGAGCACGCCCGGGCGGTGGCCGACTCGGGTGGCGTGGTCGGAGCCTGGCCGGCCGGCTTCGCCCTGGTCGACATGGAGGACTTCGTCACCGAGATACTGGCCATGGTCGACGTCTGCGGGGCCGAGCACGTTGCGGTGGGCACCGACATGGACGCCAACTACCAGCCGGTACTCACCGACTACGATCAGTTCGAGGATCTGGCGGCCCGGCTGCTGGCCCGGGGCACCTCCCCCGAGACCGTCGCCCGGGTCATGGGTCGCAACATGGTTCGACTCACCCGCGACGTCTGCGGCTGACCCACATTCCGGGCCACCATG
>JALSTE010000301.1 GCA_026983855.1 Acidimicrobiia bacterium | reverse complement strand
TGGACCTCGAGACCAAGAAGGTCACCGTGGTGGGCGACGCCGCCGACGAGGCCATCAGGGCCGCCATCGACGACGCCGGATTCGATGTGGCGGGTATGACCGTGGCCGGGTGAGTCGTCCCCGACGTTCCCGGGCCGTCACGGTGACGGCCTGGGCGATCGTGGCCCTGCTGGTGGGGAGCGCGGCCGCCCTGGCCCTCACGGCCCTGCGCGGTGAATCCCCGATAGGGGAACCGGGGCGCCTGTCGGAGACCCTCCACGAGTGGACGTCCGGCGACGGCCCCCTGCCGGTGCTGGTCGACGCCACCTCCGAATGGGGTCTCACCGGGGTGGCGACCACCGGCTCCCACCCCCTCCGGGGAGGGGCGGCCGTGGCCGACATCGACGGTGACGGCCGCAACGACGTGGCCATCGCCGGAGGGAGGCTGCACATCCTGATGGCCCGTCCGGGAGGCGGCTTCGAGCCGGTGGCGGGCAACGGTCCACTGCTCTCGGACAATGACGCCGGGGATGCGGTGTCGGTGGCCCTCGCCGACGTGGACGGTGACGGGTGGGTCGACATCGCGGTGGGTACCGACGGCGAGCGCAGCCTGGTCATCTGGGGTGGTGACTGGCTGGCCGCTGGGGGTTCGCGGGACGCCCGGGACGCCGAGGTGACCACCGTCGAGGGGGGCCGCCCGACCACCGCGATCGTGCCCGCGGACCTCGACGGGGACGGGGTGACCGACCTGCTGACACTCGGATACGGCGGGAGCGAGCCCCGCCCCGACGTGATCCTCCTCCAGGATCCCGATGAGCGCCGCTCATTCGACGCCGGAACGGAGCTCCCCGACAGCGACAGACTCTCCCTGGCGGCGGAGGTCGTCGACGTCGACGGTGACGGCCTGGTCGACCTGTGGATCACCAGGGACACCGGCTGGGCCACCGGTCCCGACTCCGTCTACAGCCGCATGGGTGACCCCTCGGGGCCCTGGCGGGACATCGCCCCCGACCTGGGCGCCGACCAGGCCATCGACGGAATGGGTGTCACCGTCGGTGACCTGACCGGCGACGGCGACCTGGATTTCTACCTCTCCGATCTCGGGGACAACGAGCTCCTCACCCGATCGGTGACCGGCCGGGGCCTCATCCCCGTGTTCGGGGCCGGGGTGGGGAGAATCCGGCCCCCCGGTGGGACCGAGCGGGAGATATCCAGTAGCTGGGGCTCGGGCATGGCGGATCTCAATCTCGACGGCCGTCCGGACCTGATCGTGGTCAACGGGGGTTTCGCCGACAACTCCATGATCAACAAGATCCCCGGCACCGAGGTGGTTCTGGACGACCCCCCGGCGGTGTACCTCAGCCGTGGCGACGGAACGTTCGCTGACGTCTGGCCCCGGCTGGGACTGCCGTGGGAGGGCTCATCCCGGGGCCTGGCCATCGGTGACCTGGACTCCGACGGCGATCCCGATCTGGTCGTGGTCAACCACGACGGTCAGGTCCGGGTCTACCGCAACGACACCCCGACGGCGGCGGTGACCCTGCGGCTGGCCCCCGGCTGTGGGGCCGACGGGGCCTTCCTGCGGGTCGGGTCCGGTGACGGGGTGACCGCCGTCCGGGTCGGGGGAAGGAGCTTCGCCGGTCACCATGCCGCCGAGGCGTCCCTGCCCCGGGACCTGGGCCGTGGTTCCACCGTCCTGGTCGTTCCCGGACGCCCTCCGACGGAGGTTCCCCCATCCCCGGTCGGGGGGCCGCCGGTGGTCACCCTGCCCTGTCCCTGAACCCCCGGGCGGCAATCCGGTGGCGACGGGACATCTCCCGTTTCCGGGGTCCCGGCCCCTTCGTCAGGTCCCGAGGTGGCCGGTGGGGTCGAGGTCGGCGAGGGAGTCCACCACCACATCGGCCCCGGGGAACTCCATTCCCGCCGTCACCGGATTGGGTACGGCCACGCACCTCAGGCCCGCGGCCCGGGCCGCCCGGACCCCGGGGGGAGAGTCCTCGACGGCCACCGATCTCCCGGGTTCGACCCCGAGCCGGACGCAGGCGTGGAGGTACACGTCGGGGGCGGGCTTGCCCCTCAGGCCGTCACCGGCACAGGCCACGACCTCGAACTCGACCCCGAGGTCCAGGCGATCGAGGTGCTCCTCCACCCAGTCGAGGGGGGAACTGGAGGCCACCCCCACCGCCAGACCCCGTTGGCGGGCGAAGGCCAGCCACGCCACGATTCCCGCCCGGGGTGCCTCGGCCCCGATGAGTTCGCTGGTTCTGCGTCGGCGACGGGTCACGGCGATCTCGGGATCGACACGGTCGACCAGGGTGGACAGGTGGCGGCGGGGGTCGAACCTCTCCGAGGCGGGATCCAGCCCGATGTTCCCCCGCCACAGCTCGATATCGGGTCCCTCCACCCCGTGGGCCAGGTAGGCCTCACACCAGGCCCGGTACTGGGGGGTCTCGGTGTCGAGGATGGTGCCGTCGAAGTCGAGGATCAGGGCGTCGGTCACGGCCCGATGTTGTCACGGGTGACCGACGGGGGTGGGCTGGTTTTCCGGGCGGTCGGCACTCCGGTGAGGGTCCCGATGTTGCCATCAGTGACCGATGGGGGGTCCCTGATCGGTCGGGGTCAGGGTTCCTCGAGTACGGTGACCCGTCCGGTGGCACCGTCCACGGAGACGAGAGCGCCATCGGGGATGGTGGCGGTGGCGTCGGTCACGGAGACCACGCAGGGGATGCCCAGCTCGCGGCTCACTATCACCGCGTGGCTCATCACCGCCCCGACGTCCACCACCACGGCCTCGGCGGCCAGGAACAGGGGGGTCCACGAGGGGTCGGTGATCGGGGCCACCAGCACGTCGCCGGGGCCCAGTGCGCCCGGGTCCGAGGCGTCCATAACCACCCGGGCCCGTCCGGTGGCCGTGCCGGGGCAACCCGGTATCCCCTGGAGGGTGGTGCCCGCCGCCACCTGGTCCCGGTCGCGGCGGCGCGGGGTCCACTCCGAGAGGGGGGGCTGCTGACCCTCGAACACGAACGGAGGGACCAGGGAGGCCAGCTTCTCGGCCTTGGCCCGGCGTTCGGCGATGCGCTCCAGGAAGGGGGCCGGGTCGTCCAGGTAGGAACGGAACTCCTCGATGTTCAGGAACGTGCCGTCCCAGGGGTCGGGGGGTCCGCCCCTCTCCGATGCCCGCCGGCACAGTTCCAGGAGGACCAGCCTGACCACGTGGTGGGCCCTGATCACCGTGGTCTTGGATCTCTCCCGTCCCTGGGAGAACAGGGTGGCCGAACGGAGGGCCCTGTCGAACTGGAAGCGGTCGAAACGGTTCAGGGCCCGGCGCACCTCCTCGGTGGCCTCCCTGCGGCGGGACTCCAGCGAAGACAGACGGGCCCCGGGGTCGTGGGACTCGTCGGCCAGTCTCATGCGGTCGATGGCCGCCAGGGCCATCTCCGGGCGGAGGCCCCAGGTGTCGGTCGCCAGCTCCCACTCGTTGGGCCCCCGGGAGCCGAACCGGTCCAGGAACTCGGCGAAATCCCTCTTGAACGCCGCCACCTGAGGGTCCCCGGGGGGAGTCTCCCCGCCGAGGTCCAGACGCTCGGCGAGCCCCGCCACGCCGGCGTCGAAGGCCGAGGTCAGGGCCGGACTGGCGGCCACCCGCCGACCCAGCCGCCACAGGGTCTGGGCCGGTAGGGCCGATTCAACCTGTCCGATACCGCCCAGCAGGGTGGTCAACTTGTCCTCGTGGCCGGCCTTGGTGGCCAGATCGGTGACCAGCCCGGCCCCGACCGTTCCCCGGAAGGTGGTGAGGATGTGACGGCGGAACAGCTCCCGGAACCTCGGGCCGTAGGCCACGAAGAAGTCCAGGAGCTCCTCGTCGGTGGCCTCGGAACCGGGGGCCTCGGCCGCCAGATGCTCAACCAGGCGCTTGTCCTCCTCGAGTTCGGGGATCTCCCTGGCCCCCAGGACCTTCAGTACCTGGCGGGTCAGCCGGAGGGTGGCCCCGAGACTCTTGTCCCCCTTGCGGGGGACGTAGGGAGGGGCCTCGGACTCCCCGAAGAACTGCAGGTCCATGGCCTCCACGGAACCTCCCGGGGCCCTCACGCCGACCATACGTATGTAGCTGGCGTTCAGGTAGCAGTAGCTGCCGAAGATCCCCAGGACTATCCAGTCCTCGTCCCCGAAGTCGTCCCGGTCGACCAGACCGAAGTCGCGGTAGGCGTCACGCCAGCCCAACTCGGCCTGATGGCCGACCAGTTCCCAGGTGAGGGGCCGTACCGGTTCGGGGAAAACCTCCCCCACGTTTCCCCGGGTGTAGATGGGCCACTTGCGGCTGGGTGGATTGTCGGCCATCCAGATGGTTTCGGTCACTGGTACCCCTGAGTTGGACTGTGCACGGTCCCCCCGTGGGCCCGTCCGAGGGCGACATCGTGACACACGGCACCCCGGGGGTTCACCCCAGGGGTTCACCTCGGAGGCGTTCGGGTGTTCCCCCACGGGGGCGCCCTCAGCTCAGGGGGCCGCCCGGGCCGTCCGGCGACCAGATGGCGGTGAGATAGCCGTCGTCGAGCGTCGGTTCCACCTCCGCCGCCCCGGGGGCCGCCGGCCCCAGGCACCTCCAGGTGCGGGGTGAGTCCCGCCAGCAGTGCCAGGCCGTGGGGTCGGGTTCGTCGCTCCGCCAGACCCGACCCCGGGCCAGTTCCCGCAGGCGACCGGGGGCACCCACGAAGCGGGGTCGACCGGAGGACAGCACTATCACCCGGTCACACCACTCGCCTATGTCGCCTGTGTGATGGGTGGCCACCACGACGGTGGCGTCCCGGCTCCGGGTGGCCAGCTCGGCCAGCATCAGACGACGGGTCTCGGGATCCAGGGCGGCGTCGGGCTCGTCGAGGACGAGCAGGGCCGGGTCCCCCAGGAGGGCCTGGGCCAGACCCACCCTCCGCCTCATCCCCCCGCTGAGGTCGCGAATGCGATCGTGGGCGCGGTCACCGAGCCCAACCGTCTCGATACACCGGGCCACCTCCGCCAGACGGGTGGGGCGGGGTTCGATCTCCTTGAGCACGGCCACGTAGTCCACGTACTGGTGAACCGTCATCCTCAGGGGAAGTGACTCACTCTGGGTGAGGTAGCCGAGGACCCGACGCACGGCCAGTCGACCCGACGGGTTGGAGGTGTCGTGGCCCGAGACGCGGACCGAGCCCCGATCCGCCCGCTCGGTCGTGGCCAGGAGACGGAGCAGGGTCGTCTTGCCCGAGCCGTTGGGCCCCACCACCGCGGTGAGTCCGCCCCCGATGAGGAGGGAGACGTCCTCCAGGGCCCGGTGGGGCCCGAAGGTCCGGGACACGTCCTTCACCTCGATGGCCACGGGCGCCACGGGGTCAGGCCTCGAAGTAGCGGCTGTGACGCCGCTGCCGATCGACGAGAACAGCGGCCAGGGTGGCCAGCACCAGCCAGACCACCTGTAGCGCGGGTTGGAAGGCGGCGGCTGAGTCACCCGACAGTCCGCCCAGTAACAGGACGATGAGAATCCATGCCGCGGCCACGACCGTCGCCGCCCTCTGGGGGCCGAGCCGGGGTGACAACGCGATCGATCCCGCCGTCACCACCAGGGCCGGGAGCAGCCAGGCCACCGCGGCCACGGCCGGGGCCGCCAGCAGGACCGCGCCGATCATGAGGATGGCGATGCTGGTGATGAGGATGGTCATGGTCCGGATCAGCAGCAACCGGGTGCGGTCGATGGGGGTGGCCACGGTCGTCTCGTGGACCGGGTCCACCGCCGACCCGAACGCCAGGGCCACCCCGGCCAGGGGGACCAGCGGGGCGATGGTCAGGTAGACGACCACCCGCTCGAGGCCCGAGGCGGTGGAACTGGAGGCGGTCGCCAGGGCGAAGAGCAGGGCCAGGACCGTGGAGATCAACCAGGCCGCCCTCAGGGCCGGGGTGGCCGTCGCCAGCCGGGCCGCCGAGTCCGACACCCCCAGGCGCACCAGCAGGCGCTCCATCCGCCCCCGTCGGGGAGCGGTCGCCAGTCCCATGATCGCCAGACGGTTCCGTTCGAGGCGTTGGGCGGGGACGGTACCACCCAGGGCCTCCCGTCCCCGGGGGTCGGACATCAACGCCGCCTCTATCCGACACTCGATGGCCGGGCCGAGGTGGTTGGATCTCCAGATCCGCAGAAGTTCGATGTCGGATCCCTCCATGTCGGGTGCCCCCCGCTCGTCATCGGCGCCACGCCCATCGCCGGTTCGGTCGGGAACACCGGCGTCATCGTGCCGGTCGTCGGGGCCGGACGTCATCGCTCCTCCTCGTCGATCGCCGTTCTCAGTAGCTTCCGGGCCCGGGACAGGCGGCTCTTCACCGTTCCCCGGGGTATACCCAGCAGGGTGGCGGTCTCCCCGGTCGAGAGTCCGTCCACGGCGGTGGCCACCATCACCGCCTGCAGGTCGGGGTCCAGTCGGGCCAACTCGGCCCCGACGGTGGTGTCGGACAGGGAGAGCACGAACTCCCCGTCGTCGATGGGCTCGGTTCCCACGACCTCCCAGCTCACGTCACGCCCGTGGCGTCTCTGGCGCCGAATCTGGTCGATCAACCGCCTCAGGGCCACGGTCCACAGCCAGGCGCCGAACTCCCCTGTGGGCCTCCAGCCGGCGGCGCCCCGCCAGGCGGCGAGGAAGGCCTCCTGCACGGCGGTGTCGACCACGTCGGGATCGGGGCAACGTCTCTGGAGTCGCGCCGTCAGCCATCCGGCGTGGCGGCGGTACAGTAGATCCAGGGCCTCGTGATCGCCCCCCGCCATCAGACCCACGAGGGCGGCGTCATCTGGCTGCTGAGTGCGGATCTCGTGGGCCACCGGACTCATGGTGTCAGCGGCGGGGTCATCGGACGTGGACCTCAGGTGCCGGCCGGCACCGGGAGTGACACCGGGGGCCCGGAAGGTCCGGTCGGCGGGGTCGCCGGCTGGGCCCGGAACGGATAGATGAGCTGGCCCCAGACCCCGCTGGTGGGCACCGGATCGTCGGTGCCGTACACCTGGGGTCGACGGTCGTCGGGCATGTAGTAGGTGCCCCAGATGATGTCCCAGACGGGGAGGAATACCGAGTAGTTGGTGTTGAGGGCGTCGGGCTCGTTGGCGTGGTGCCAGTGGTGGAACTCCGGGGTGAGGATGAGCTTGTGCAGTGGTCGCAGCCGCCACCTCACGTTGAGGTGGGACCACAGACCCACGATGGTCTGGAGCACGACGTAGACCCCCCCGACGGTCTCGGCGTCCCAACCGGCGGCGAGCATGAACAGGATTGGTCCCACGGCCGCCAGGAAGTCCAGGGGGTGGTTCCGGAGACCGGCGATCCAGTCCAGGCGCTCGCTGGAGTGGTGGATGGCGTGGAACCGCCACAGGATGGGGATCTCGTGTTGGAGCCGGTGGGCCCAGTACAGGATCACATCGAGGATCAGCACCGCCTCCAGGGCCAGCAGCCAGCGGGGCTGGGCGGTCACGAGGGGGCGTATGACCACACCGGGAAGCCAGGTGAGGCTGATGATTCCGGCGGTCAGGGAGACGATGGTGACGACCACCCCGGCCGCGGCCTCGGTGAGGCCCCAGATCACGTCGGTCCCCAGGCCGGGCCGGAATCTCGGGTACCGATGACGGCGGAAGATCCGTTCCACCGGGGCCAGGAGGATGAAGACCACCACGATCCCCACCGCCGGACCGAACCCGGCCAGGGCGAGGCCCACGACCGCCGCCGAACCCAGCAGGGTTCTGATCCAGTGCCCCAGACGGCCCGGTGGGGGGTGGGGTGGTCCGGATCCCCCACCGCGGGCGGTCGCGGGGATGTGGCCGGGGTGGTTTCGGGGGGATGTGGCGGCGGGGTCCATGGCCGACCTCCTTCACCACCCCTATCGGTCGGTCGGGTCCCGCCGGTTCACCGGGCGGTGGTTGGCGGGGAGATTGGCCGGCCAGGGATCGGCACCCGGTGGTCGACCCCGGGGCCCCTGGTGGTCAGTACCGGAACTGGATGGCGGCCCGGTCGGAGATGATCGGTCGGAGGCGGGTGGCGATCATCTCCCGGTGCACGGGGTCCTCGGAGTAGGCCCGGTAGTCCTCGGAGGTGGCGAAGTCGACCACCACCCCGTAGTCGAAGTTGCCCTCCCGGAAGCCCAGGTCGGCGCCGTGGCGCATGGTGACGATCTGGGGGATGGCCTCCGCCAGCATGTCCATGGACTCGATGAGGGCGGCCCGGGAGTCCTCATCGGCGTCTTCGTTGAACTTGAACATCGCTATGTGTCGGATCATCGGCTCCGGTCCTCCGGTCGGTTTCTGGTTGTGGATCTGGCCCGGGGTCGGGGAGGTGGAACCGCCTCGAGTTCGCCGAGTCGCCTCCCCATCTGCGGTGTCGTGCCGTTGAGTCGTTTTCCGGTTGGGGGTGTCGTCGCGTCGAGTCGTTTTCCGGTTGGGGGCGCGGCGGGGGTGGAGTCGGTGGTGGTGAGGTCGATCACCTCGGGGCCCCTACTCCGTCGACCGTTCGCCGGTACCGCCGGACGGGTGGGCCGTGGCTGCCGGCGCGTCTCGGGGGACCGCCGCCGGGATCGTCCAGGGGCGAACGCGACGCCTCCCCGCCCCAGGGACCACAGCACCCCTCCGATGATCCCCAGGCCCAGACCGAGGGGCCACCAGGCGTCGGTGGCCCCGAGGCAGCGGGTGCGGATCACCAGCCACACCGGTGGGCAATCACCGCCCACGCCGTCGACGGTCGCCGGGTGGGGTAGGACGAAGGTCAACGGGGCGGCGATCAGCAGGGTGCCGGCCGCCCAGTCGAGGACCCTGGAACCCAGGGTCGGGGGGATGGTTCCGCCCCGGCGGAGCCGGGCCACCTCCCCGAGCACCAGGGCCGTCACCGAGGCCGCGGCCAGGTTCAGGGCGAGAGCCGTGGGTGTGTCCGTGAGGGTCCACCAGTCGAACGTCGCCCCGACCAGGCTCAGACTCAACCCGATGACCGGCCGTACGGCCAGGTGGCGGGTCGAACCCGAGATGGCCGACAGGGCCACCAGGGCCATGAGCAACCCGACGGCGTAGAACAGGGCCAGCCAGAACACGCTCATGGCGGTGAGGGGGTTGGCGTTCGCACCCCGGAGCAGATTCGCCGAGTAGTGCCCGGCCACGGTGAGAGGCGCCAGGGACAAAGCGGCCACCACAAAACCCTGCAATGCCGAAGTGGTGTCGCGGGCACGGTCGCGAGGCCGCCGCCTGTCGACATCGGGGGTCACGGCGCAACCGTATCCCCGGGGACCGGTCGGCGGAAGCCCGTGGATCTGTCGGCCTCGTGTGGGGAAGCGGCGACGGAGGGCCAGACTGGGGCGGTCAGGGCAAAGGCGGGCAGGGAGGCACTCATGGGAATCTGGGAAGAGCGAATGCTGCCCCGGGCCATAGACCTGGCCATGAGGGGTTCGTCATTTCGGGAGACCCGCCAGCGGGTCTGTGCGGGGTTGCACGGGGAGGTCCTGGAGATCGGGTTCGGATCGGGGCTGAACGTGCCCCACTACCCCGAGACCGTGACCCGGGTCTTCGCCGTGGACCCCTCCCTGAGGGGCCGCGAACTGGCGGCGGCCCGGTTGGCCGGGTCCCCGGTGCCCGTGGAGTTCGTGGGACTGGACGGAGCCCACATACCGTTGGCCGATTCGAGTGTCGACACCGCCCTGTCGACGTGGACCCTGTGCACGATCCCCGATGTCGACACCGCCATCGACGAGCTCGCCAGGGTTCTCAGACCCGGTGGGACCTTCCACTTCGTGGAGCACGGACTGGCCCCCGACGGCCACCACCGGGTCCGGCGCTGGCAGCACCGCTGGAACCCGGTCCAGAAGAGGATCGGTGGGGGCTGCCACGTGAACCGCCCGATCGAGGAGATCGTGTCCCGGCGGTTCGAGGTGGTTGAGTTGGAGAGGGTGTACGCCGGTAGACCCAAGGTCCTCACGTCCCACTACGAGGGTGTGGCCCGCCGCTGAGCGGCCGGTGGGGGCGACCCCACGGGACCCCAACGGGGACCTGGCCCGGGCCGCGATATGGGGGTTCTTCACCGAACGGCGGTCGGTCCGGTGACGGTGAGCGGAGGCGGCGTCCCGCCTCCGCTACGGTGCGGGAATGGTGTTGGACGGTCTGGAGGAGTCGGAGGGGACTTCCGGCGGCGATTCCGCCGACACTGAGATAGAGGAGGTCCTCGCCGAGGGCCTGCACGACACCCGGTTCACACCGGCGGAGCGTCGCCGGGTGATGGAGCGTCTCCTGCCCGAGGGCGACCGGCACTCCCTGCTGCGGTTCTTCATCATGCAGGTACTATCGGTCACCATCGCCGTGATGGGCCTCACGGCCAACTCCGCCGCGGTGGTGATCGGGGCCATGCTCATCGCCCCCCTCATGACCCCGATCGTCGGTTTCGCCGCGGCCACCGCCCTGGGGCTCCCCCGTCGGATGGTCCGATCGTCGATTCAGGTCCTGGTGGCGGTCGTCGTCTCGATCGGCCTGGCCGCCCTCCTGGCCGCCTGGCAGAGCAACTTCGAGCTGAGTTCGGAGATACTGAGCCGCACCTCGCCCGACGCCCGGGACCTGATAGTGGCCATCGCCGCCGGAGCGGCGGGGGCCTACGCCGTGGCCCGTGAGGACCTCTCCTCCTCCCTGCCGGGGGTGGCCGTGGCCGTGGCTCTGGTTCCCCCCCTGGCCACGGTGGGGGTGGTCATCGAGGCCGGGCGGTTGGACCTGGCCTCGGGGGCCATGCTGCTGTTCCTGGCCAACATGGTGGCGATCATCATCACGTCCATGGTGGTGTTCTTCGCCACCGGTGTGGTGCCCACCCTGCGGCTGGCGGCCCGGCACCGGGTGATCACCGGGGTCAGCGTGGCCCTGGTCGCCGCCTTCTTCGCGGTGGGAATCCCCCTCACCACCCGCTCGGTGGCGGCCTCCAAGTCGGCCCAGACCGAGGCCGAGGTGAGAGGGGTGGTGAGCGACTGGCTCGGAGGCCGGAGTCTCGAGATCCTCGAGCTGACCATCGACGGGGATGAGGTGACCCTCGACCTGGCCGGACCCGACGAGCCCCCCCGGCCCTTCCTGCTGGCCCGGGACCTGGTGGGGATCGTGGGTCCCGACCCCGTGGTCGACGTGCGCTGGTTACAGGTGGCCACCGGTACCGCTTCCGCCGATGACGCCCCCGCCCAGTCACTGACCCTCAGGGAGAGGATCGGCCCCGCCGTCCTGGACTGGTTCTCCGAGCAGGGGGACGGGGGACGCTACGAACTCACCGGGGCGGAGCTGAACGGGTCCTCCCTGGACCTGGACGTGGTGGGTCCTGAGGCTCCCATACCCACCGACGATCTCACCCGACAGCTCGCGGAGGTGCTGGGCCGGCCGGTGACGGTGGCGGTGAGGTGGATTCCCGTGCTGGACGTCAACAGCGGGCAGCTCTCCCCCGAGGAGGAGGCGACGCGGATCACCGGTGATTGGATCGGCCCCCGCACCTCGGTGTCCCTGGTCGGGGTCAGGGTCACCGAGGCGGATGTGATCGTGGATCTGGCCGCGGTGGGCGATCCCCTGGGTCTGAGTCGTCTCAATGACGCCCTGGAACACCAGTTCGCGGGTCGGGACGTCACCGTCAGACTCACCTCCCTGGAGTCGGCCCCGGTGACGGGAACGGTCACCGGGGTGGACGTGGCCGAACTGGGCTGAGGCGGTGCGGTCTCGCGGCCCGACGGGCTCCGCCCCGGCCTCGGGTTCAGGGGGTGGGGCTGACGGGCACCCGAACCAGGTACGGATCGTCGAACCCGTCTGAGGTTCCCGGCACCTCGAGCAGTCCTCCCACGGGCGAGCTGGGGACCACGACCAGGAACCGGACGCCGTCGCCCGGTTCGGCCCGGTCATCACCGGCGGTGGAGCGCACCTCCATCCGTCCACCATCGGGTGAGCGGTAGACGGCGGCGAAGGCGTTCACCAGGATCGCCGAGTCCCTCAGATTCCGCACCTCGACCACGACCACGAGGTCACCGGAGGGAATGGCCTGCAGAGCGGCCACGGCCTGCATCCTCACGTCCGAGGACGCCACCTCGGGACCGTCGGACGTGATCCGACCGTCCAGGGAGATGCCGTCGATGGTGAAGTTCTCGAGCCGGCCGTCGGGCCCGAACACCGGATCGGACAGGACCCGGCAGGTCGAGGTCGACTGTGAAATATCGCAGACCCGGAAACTGTCGGTGCCGGCCGGTTCAACCCGTCCGGGGGGTTGCTCACCGATCACCGAGAGGACCGCCGACTGGAACCCCAGGTATTCCGCGGCCGGCGAACCGGGAACGGCCACCCGGGCGGCGGAGTCCAGGGCCGAGGGGTCGTGTGTGGCCACGGCGGTGCTCAGGGTCCCGAGGGCGTCGGCCACCGGGGGGAGGGTCGTGGTGGTCGAGGTGGGGGGAGCGGGCCGGGTGGTCGTGGAGCTGCCGTCGGGGGGCGGGGAGGAACCACCGCCACCGGTACAGGCGGCGAGGACGACGGCCCCCACCAGGAGGGCGATGCTCAGGTGACGGGAGGGGGACACGTCCACCACGCTAGACGCCGTGACCCGGGCCGGGTCCGGGACACGTGGTTCGGTGGGCATCGGGAGTTCGGCACCGGGATCGGGGTCCATCCCGACGGGGTCCCGGGTCGATCGGGGTTCATCCCGAGAGTGGTCCCGGGTCGATCGGGGTCAGTCGAGGGGACGGCGCTTCTGGTCGTGCAGCCTCTGGAGTTCGGACCACACCTCTCCGGCCACGTGCTCCAGGTCGGCGAGATCCCCCTGGTTGGCGACGATGTAGTCGGCCACGGCCTGGCGCTCCTCGTCGGAGGCCTGGGACTCCATGCGGGATCTGGCGTCCCCGGGGCTCATGCCCCTCTGGCGGAGGCGCTCGAAGCGAACCTCGGGAGGGGTCTCCACGGTGATCACTATCTCGTAGGGATGCCGGTTCGACCACCCCAGCTCGCTCTCGGCCAGGACGGCCATGTCGTAGACCACGATGCTGTCGCCGGACACCCGGTCGACGGCCTCGTCCAGGAGCTGGTTGATCCGGGGATGGCTGATCTCGGTCAGGTCGGAGAGGGCCTGCTCGTCGTGGAACACGATCTCGGCCAGGGCGGTCCGGTCGATTCCCCCCTCGGGGTGGCGGACCTCGGGTCCGAACCGTTCAACCACGGCCTCCACGGCCGAGCCCCCGTGGCCTATGACCTGTCGGCCCAGGCCGTCGACGTCGATGACCACGGCGCCCCGACGGGCCAGGGCCTCGGCCAGCGAGGTCTTGCCGGAGCCGATTCCACCGGTCAACCCCACGATCAGCACGGGTTCCTCCCGGCGATCAGCACGGCGTGATGCCCATGGGTTCGGCGATGGGGGGTCGGGTTGGCGGCACGGTTGGCGTCGGTCGTCAGCGCCGCGATCAGCATGGGGTCAGCCTATCCGCCGGTTCGGGTCCACCCCGGCCGGGGTCCGGGCGAGGTGGACCCGCTCTCGGGGACGGGTGTCCAGGGGGGCCGGATCGGGGATTGGGG
>JALSTE010000300.1 GCA_026983855.1 Acidimicrobiia bacterium | reverse complement strand
TGGCTGATCTCTGTGGTTGTCCATGGAGGAACCCGGTCTCGTCGGCGGCGGCACCGGTCAAGGTAGTACCGGAGTCCCTCAGTCCGGGAGCCTCCGGTCCGATGGATACCAATGGTGAATGATGGACGGGTCGGCGTGGCCCCACCCCGCCGCCTCACGGGACGGGCCTTCGTGGACCTCGCCGTGTGGTCCACGGGATTCGGTGCCGTGGTCGGCGCCATTTTCCCCTTCTTCACCGTGGCCCTGGGGGTCCCCTCCGGTACCGCCTTCGCCCCGTGGTTCGTGACCGCCTGCCTGGCGGCGGGGATACTGGTCGGGCTGGCGAACCACCGCATCGCCATGATGGTGGTCGGAAGTCGCCTGGACCACATGGCCCGCAGCATGGTCAGGGTGCGCCACCGCCTCGAGGAGGCCACCCTCACCGGAGACTGGAACTCCTGCGATCCCGAGACCTGCCGTATCGAGGTCGACTCCGCCGATGCGGTGGGAACGGTGGGGAATGCGTTCAACGCCCTACTGGTGTCCCTGGCGGACATGAGGAGGCTCGACGCCCTGTCCCTCAAGCTGAGCGAATGCCTCAAGGCTGACCTGGAGTTCGACACCCGGGCCCGGCGGGTCATCGAACTCACCCGGATCGACTCCGGGGCGATCTCGGGGGCGATGGAGATGGGTGAGGCCTCGCCGTTGCCCGAGGTCCGTTCCGCCGATGGCGTCCGGCGGGTGGCGGTGCCCCTGGTGGAGAGTGATCCGAGTTTCGGACGGCTGGTGTTCGAGTTCGACGAGATGTCCTCCTCGGCCTCGGCCGCGGTGGCCATGGCCGCCCGTCATCTGGGAGTGGCCGCCCAGGCGGAGAGGGAGCAACGGGAGCTCAGGCACTCCGCCCACCATGACCCCCTGACCGGACTGGCCAACCGGGTGCTGTTCACCCAGGTCCTGAGCCGCTCCATCGAGGACCTGCGTGAGGGAACGTCACTGGCGGTGATGTTCTGTGACCTGGACCGGTTCAAACCCGTCAACGACACCATGGGCCACCATGCCGGGGACGCTCTGCTGGTCGAGGTGGCCGACCGGATTCGCAAGGTGGTCCGCGGAGGTGACCTGGTGGCCCGCATGGGGGGAGACGAGTTCGCGGTGCTGGTGACCGGGCTGGACGAACCCGACCAGGCCCGCGAGGTGGCCGACGCCATCGTGAGTAGGGTCTCACGCCCCGTGACCCTGCCCAAGGGGGAGGCGTCGATATCGCTCAGCGTGGGGGTGGTGGTCGTGGATCACCCGGGCTACGACCCGGCCGAGGTCATCGCCCGGGCCGATGAGGTGATGTACCTGGCCAAGGCCGACGGTCGGGGTCAACACCGGATGGTCGGGGTCGACGCCCTCTGAGGTACGCCGACCCCGGGGACCATCGATCGGTCTCGGGGCTGACCACCCGGGGGTGGTGATCCCCCGGTTCGTTCGACAGGGTCAGCTGGTGAGTTCCCCGGCGGGACCGTCCAGCCCCAGCTCGGCTCTGAGCTCGGCCAGGGTGTCGTCGGCCTGGGCCAGTGACACGGCCTCCCTGAGCTCGGACTCGGCCCCCTCGGGGGTGGCCTCCCGCAGCTCGGCGTTGGCCTTGGCCTCGGCCAGGCGGCCCTGGATCTTCTCCTCCACCCGGCTGAGGCTGGGGGCATCGGTCTCCACCGTGGCGGTGAGGCTTTCCATGGCCTTGTTCACCGACTCCTGCATCTTGGCCTGCTCGAGCTGACCCAGGAGCTGCATGCGCTTGGCGGTCAGCTCCTGGACCCTCATGGCGTTCTGCTGTACGGCGTTCTTGGCCTCCTCGGACTGATCGAGGGCGATCTGGTACTGCTCCTTGAGACCGTCGAGGTTGTTCTGGGCCGCCTGGAGCTTCATGGCCAGGCTCTGGGCCGACTGGGTCCACTTGGCGGTTCCCTCGGCGTCTCCGGCGGCCTTGGCCTTCTCGGCCCGCAGGAGGGCCTGCTTGGCCATCTCCCGGGCGTCACCCACGTCGTCGGCGGCCTTCTCGATGCGGGCCTCGAGCTTGGTGCGGTGGGCGATCACCTTGGCCGCCTGCTGGCGCAGGGCCGAGTCCTGCTTGCGGGCCTCGTTGATGGCCTGCTCGATCTCCACCTCGGGTTTCATCGCCGATTCCGCCTTCTGGCGGAACAGGGTCCGGATGTAGCCCCAGATTCTCTTGAACATCAGTGTTCCTTCCTGGATTTGGCCCCAACACTAGATCGTGGGTGTCCGGCCCGAGGGGTTCTTCAACCCCGGCGTCGCGAGGCGTGTCCCCCGGAGCGACCGCGCGACCGTGACGCGTGCCCCCCGCGCGAGCGGGTCGTGGGCGAGCTGCGTGAACCCCCCGAGCTTCCCGATGAGCGGTGTGAACCCCGGGAACGGCGCCGGGGTGAACCGGCCCCGCTCAGTACGGCCCCGGTGAGGATGCTGCCCAGCACCCCACCCATGCCGCTGCCCCCGCTGGAGCGGGGTCGGGGTATCCGGGGCATGGGATCGGCCCGGCGTCGGGAGGTGCGGGAGTCGACCCGGCGACCGGGCCGGGGCACCGGTGGTGACGGTACCGGGGCCGGTGGCGGGGTGGTCG
>JALSTE010000299.1 GCA_026983855.1 Acidimicrobiia bacterium | reverse complement strand
GGCCAATTCCGCCATTCCCCCGGGGCGGGTGGTGGTCGGGATGGTCGGCCTCGGGTGTCCAGTGGGGTGGGCGTGAACGCCGCTCCCGGGGCGGGTGGGCGGGGTATGGGGGGAGGTGGGGCGTGATGGGGTCAGTGGGCCACGAGGTAGCGGAGGAAGAGGTAGTGGTCCTCGGTGAGTACCTGGACCAGCTCGAGTTCCACGGGGGAGGTCAACCCGGCCCCCTGGACGATCCTCCGGGAGTCCCCGGCCAGGAGCATCGGGGCCAGGCTGAGGAACACCTCGTCCACCAGCCCGCCGGCGACGAGTTGGGCGTTGAGGGCCGGACCCCCCTCGGAGAGCACGGTGCGGGCCCCGAGGTCGGCCAGGACGTCGAGGGCGGCGGTGAGGTCCACCCGTGGGCCACCGGCCACGATCACATCGGCCCGTTCGGCCAGGAGTTCTCGCCTGTCGGGGGGCGATGCCTCCGAGGTGATGATCAGCGGCCGGTTCGATCGGGAGGTGAACAGCCGGGATTCGGGGTCGAGGGACAGGCTGTTGGACACCACGGCCACCCGGGCCACGGGCCACGCTCCGGCCTCGAGGCGCCGGGCCCTGGTGCTGACCGAGGTGGACGGGGGCCCGTAGTCCTCCACCCGGGCCGTCGTGGATCCCACCAGGATCACGTCGGGCAGGGATCGGATGGCACCGAAAACGTCCTTGTCGCCGGCCGAGCCCAGGGGACCGCTGGCCCCCTCCCAGTCGATGGCGCCATCGGTCGAGGCGATCATGTTCATCATCACCCAGGGTCGCCCGGGACCCCGGCGGTCCTGTTCACGGTAGGCCCAGTCGGGGTCGATCTCGACGGTCGGCGGAGGCAGGATTCGGTACACGTGGACATCCCCGGGGTCGGTGTGGCCGTCGACGCTAGCAATTCCCCCGGCTTCGACACCGAGTGTGGCCGAACGGGCCCGGATCCCGGAATATCAAGTTTTTTCTACTCCCAGGATCTCCACAGGTGGTGGGGATCAGCCCCTTTCGACATCAACCGTTCACCAGTCCGCAATGTGGAAATCTCAGCCGCCTGTGGAGATCCGAAAGGAAGCGAAATCCCAGGTCAGAGGGTCTGCTCACCCAGAGTGACGAGGGTTGTCCACCGCGCTGTGGACAACCCATCGCGCAAGTCTGCCGAGGGGATTCCCCGTACTCGGTCCCCAGGGGGCGAATCATCCACAGAATTTTCGGACTTGACCACAGTTCGCGGGTGTTTTCCCTCTTACATCCCACAGGGGCGGAGGCGTAGATTCGACCCCACTGGCGGGCCCGGGCCGGAGATGACGGAACGGATGGACGACGCCCCCCGATGGATAGGATCGTCGGAGAGGAGTGGTCCAGGGGTCTTCGATGCCTGAATGGTCTGGGCGACCGATCTCGACCCAACCTGTCGGACACCGGTCGGGCCCGCCGAAACCACCTCGTCCCGTGAGGCTGATTCCCCCCGGCGTCACCGCGCCCGGGTCGGATCTCCCCCGGATACTTCCCAGGAGTTGCAGATGGCCCTAGCCCCCGATCGTCAGGCCACCGGCCTGGCCCGGCACTTCACGACCGATGGGGTCGACCCCTTCGACGCGGTCAACTGGGAGAGGCGGGACGCCCGTCTCACCAATTTCCGGGACGGGACGGTCGCCTTCGAGCAGACCGGAGTGGAGTTCCCGGCTGACTGGTCGCTGAACGCGTCCAACATCGTCACCCAGAAGTACTTCCGGGGCACCCTCGGAACCCCGGAGCGGGAGACCTCCCTCCGCCAGGTGATCAACCGGGTCGTGGACACCATCACCGCCTGGGGCGAGAAGGACGGCTACTTCGTGAATGAGGAGGAGGCCCGCACCTTCTCCGATGAGCTCAAGTGGCTGCTGGTCCGACAGCGGGTCTCGTTCAACTCGCCCGTCTGGTTCAACATCGGGGTGGCGGGGGTTCCCCAGCAGGCCAGCGCCTGTTTCATCCTCAGCGTCGACGACACCATGGACTCCATCCTCAACTGGTACGTCCAGGAGGGCCGGATCTTCAAGGGAGGGTCGGGGGCGGGGGTGAACCTGTCCCACATCCGCTCCTCGCGTGAGCTCCTGGCCGGTGGGGGTGAGGCCAGCGGTCCCGTCAGCTTCATGAGGGGGGCCGACGCCTCGGCCGGCACCATCAAGAGCGGGGGCAAGACCCGTCGGGCCGCCAAGATGGTGATTCTCGACGTCGACCATCCCGATATCGAGGACTTCATCTGGTGCAAGGCCCGCGAGGAGAAGAAGGCCCGGGTCCTGCGCGACGCCGGGTTCGACATGGACATCGACGGTGCCGACGCCTTCTCCATCCAGTACCAGAACGCCAACAACTCGGTCCGCCTGAGCGACGAGTTCATGGAGGCGGTTGAGGCCGACGCCGACTGGGACCTGATCGCCCGCACCGACGGTTCGGTGATCGAGACGGTCCCCGCCCGACGGATCTTCCGCGACGTGGCCCGGGCGGCGTGGGAGTGCGCCGACCCCGGGGTGCAGTTCGACAGCACCATAAACCGCTGGCACACCACCCCCGAGGCCGGGCGGATCAACGCCAGCAATCCGTGCTCGGAGTACATGCACGTCGACAACTCCGCCTGCAACCTGGCCAGCATCAACCTGTTGTCGTTCCTCGACGGGGAGGGGGTGTTCGACACCGAGGGGTTCGAGCACACCGTGGACGTCATCTTCACCGCCCAGGACATCCTCGTGGGCAACGCCGACTACCCAACCCCGGAGATCGGTGAGACCTCCCGCCGGCTACGCCAGCTCGGCCTGGGGTACACGAATCTCGGGGCCCTGCTGATGGCCCTGGGGCTGGCCTACGATTCCGAGGAGGGGCGGGCCACCGCCGCCGCCGTCACCGCCCTGATGGGTGGACGGGCCTACGCGCGGTCCACGGAGATGGCCGAGAGGCTCGGGTCCTTCGAGGG
>JALSTE010000298.1 GCA_026983855.1 Acidimicrobiia bacterium | reverse complement strand
ATGGTGGGCTTGATCCGGTGGCCGTCGATCGGCGGCCCCTCCCGCCCGAGGAGGGATCCCAGGGCCTCCATCACCCCGGGATCGTCGAGATGGTCGCCGGGTACCCAGCCGACGTCGCCGGCGTCGGGATCGGTCACCAGGGCCACTCCCACGATCGTGGGGTTCCGTCCCTCCGAGAGGGCCACCGAGATCGGGAGACGCTCCCCGTCGGTGGCGAGTCGGCGGAGCAGACGACCCGACTCCATGGCGGAGGGGCTGACACCCGGTTCCGCCTCCAGGACCGCGGTGCCCCCCTCCAGTTCGGGCAGACGACCGTCGAGGGCCTCCCTCAACCTCCGGTAGAGACTGCTGAACTCCAGGAACTCGAACACCCGCGCCACCTCGGCGGGGTCGAAGTTCCCCCAGTGGAGGTCGGTGACGTCGACGTCGACGGGGGCGTCCCGCCGCAGCACCATGGCCTCGAGGTTCTTGCGGACCCGCTCCTCGTTCTCGATCAGGTTCTGACGCAGTTTCGGCGTCATCTCGTCGATGTGCTCGTAGATCCCGTCGATACCGCCGTACTTGTTGATGAGACGGGCGGCGGTCTTCTCCCCCACCCCCGGTACTCCGGGCAGGTTGTCCGAGGGGTCCCCCCTGAGCGCCGCGTACTGGGGATAGAGAGCCGGGGTGACCCCGGTTCGCTCCTTGATCCCGGCCTCGTCGTAGAGGACGTAGTCGCTCACCCCGCGACGGTTGTAGAGAACCTTGATGTGGGGATCCTCCACGAGTTGGTACGCATCGCGGTCCCCGGTGACGATGATGACGTCGTCGCCGTGGTCCCGGGCCCGGGTCGCCATCGTCGCCAGCAGGTCGTCGGCCTCGAAACCGGGCGCCTCGACCACGGGTATGTCGAGGGCGCCCAGCACCTCCTTCACCAATCCGATCTGCTGGTAGAGGACGTCGGGCTGCTTCTCCCTCTGGGCCTTGTACTCGGGCAGCATCTCGTGGCGGAAGGTCGGCTCGGCCCGGTCGAAGGCCACCGCGATGCCGTCGGGCTGGTGGTCCCTGATCAGGTTCACCAGCATCGAGGTGAACCCGAACACCGCGTTGGTCACCTGCCCCGAGGCCGTGGCCATGTCGGGGGGCAGGGCGAAAAAGGCCCGGTAGGTGAGGGAGTTTCCGTCGAGGAGCATCAGCTTGGCCACGGGCCGAGACTACCCGCGGTGCCCGCGATGGGTGCCGCCTAGACGGGGAGGGATAGCCCTCTTCCGGTACCTGAGCAACCCAGGGGCCACAACGCGACCCCGACACTCCGACGATGCGGGGGCGGCGACGAGCCTCACCCCCGGTGGCCACGATGCCGGGGGCGGCGACGAGCCTCACCCCCCGGTGGCGACGATGAGGGGCTACTCGGGTACCAGGCTGCCGTCGATCACCCTCTGGGCCACCTGCTGCATGGTCTGTCGGGCGCTCATGGCGCCCCTCTGGATGAACGTGAACGCCTCGCTCTCGGCCATGCCGTGGCGGTCCATGAGGATCCCCTTGGCCCGATCCACGATCTTGCGGGTCTCGAGTTGCTCCTCGAGGCCCCGGACCTCGGCCGTGAGGGCCTGCATCTCGGCGAAGCGCCCCAGGGCGACCTCGATGGCCGGTACCAACTCGCCCCTCTGGAAGGGCTTCACGAGATAGGCCAGGGCCCCCGCGTCGCGGGCCCGCTCCACCAACTGCCTCTGGCTGAAGGCGGTGAGGATCAGCACGGCGCAGATGTGGTCGGCGGAGATCTCCCGGGCGGCGGACAATCCGTCCAGACCGGGCATCTTGATGTCGAGGATGGCGATGTCGGGCCGGTGCTCACGCACCAGGTCGACGACCTCGTCCCCCCGGCCGGTGTCGGCCACCACCTCGTATCCCTCCTCGATGAGCATCTCCTTGAGATCGAGACGGATGATGGCCTCGTCTTCGGCGATGACTACTCGGGTGGACACTTGGCTCCTCACTGGGTTGGGGGGACTATCCGGTGGAAGTGCCGGGACTGTGTTGGACCGGCTCCGCTGGAATCGCCGGTGGCTGCTGTGGGCCGCTGGGGCCTCCCCAGATCATCGCGGCTGGGAGCCGCGACGTCTAACCGCCGCCGAAGGTACCTCACGCCGACAATGCCGTTGAGCCCGTTGAGCCCGTTGAGCGGCGCCGGGTCAGCCCAGGAGGTCGAGCAGGCGGTCCTGTTCGGCCTCCAGTCGGACCAGGGCCAGCAGTATCTCGTCCCGGCGGGCTGAGAGCCTCTCCACGTGGCGGGCGGCCTGACGTCCCTCGGCCGCCGCCGCCGGATGTTCCGACACCAGGGCCCGGACACCACTCTCGTCGGCCTCCTCGGCCAGGGCCCGATGCTGCTCATCGAGTATGCGGAGCTCCTCCCGGAGCCGCCGGGAGGTGTTGCCCAGCTTGCGCAGCCTGCGTTGGAGGAGCCGACGTCCCACACCCCGAACCTACCCCGATCCGGCACCCGGAGGAGCGCCGCGGTTCCCGGCGCTGCTCCAGGGTGGGATAATCGGCCAACGTGACTGATCCCCCCCGGGGCCCGTCCCCCAGCGCCACCACCGGCAGCCCACGGGCCCCACGCCGCCGCATGGCCCGCTCATGGGCCGCACTGTTCATCGCCGCCATCCTGGTTCTGGCCGCCTGCGGGGGATCCGACGGTGGCTCCTCCCCCGCCTGCGGGGACGTGGTCACCGAGCCCCTCGCCGTCGACGCCGGGGTGCACGTCCTCGATCCGTCCCGGGGCGGGACCGACCCCTCCCCGACCTCGGGGCCCCACAGTCCCACGGTGGCATCGGGGGTTCTCGATCGGGTGCTCGGGGCACCGGAACAGATCGGGGTGCTGGAGAGGGGCGACACCCTGATCCAGTACCGGCCCGGCGACGTCGAGGGCGAGTCCCTCGCCGCGGTCCGGGCCATGGCCGGAGCCCGAACCGTGGTGGCCCCCAAC
>JALSTE010000297.1 GCA_026983855.1 Acidimicrobiia bacterium | reverse complement strand
CGACGGTCACCGCCCTCACCGCCCTCGGGTGGAGGTGGGCCTGGACCTCGCGGCCCATCAGTCCCACCATGGCCAGACCCCTGGAGACCTTCAGTCCGGCGGTGATCGAGGCCGCCATTCCACCCACCACGGCCAGGGCGGTCAGCAACACCACCCCCTGGGACCCGAAACGGGCCAGACCACCGGCGGAGAATCCCGTGGTCGACATGGTGGACACCACGGCGAACCCGGCCCTCCTGATCGACTCGTGACCGGTCTCACCGCTCCATACGAGGAGGGCCACCCAGGCCACGGCCACGACGATGACGTAGACCCTGAACTCCACCGACCGCAACAGCGCCCCCGGTCGGCGGTTGCGCAGGGCCCGGAACGTGAGGGGGAGACTCACCCCGACCGTGAACATCGCCACCAACGCCACCCACTCCACCGCCGGTGATCCCCAGGCCCCGATGGAGTCGGCCCGGGTGCTCCATCCGCCACTGGAGACGGTGGTCAGGCCGTGGAGGACGGCATCGAAGCCCCCCATACCGGCCAACCGGTAGGCGAAGGTCGTGACGACCGTCAAACCGCCGTAGAGCCGGAGCAGCCGGCGGATGCTCCCCCACCGGGTGGGCCAGAGTCTCTGGGCCGCGCTGACGGCGTCACCACCCGCCTCCTCGAGGCCACCGGCACCGAGAAACGGCAACACCCTCACGATGATGACTATCACCCCGGCCCCGGCCAGCCACTGCACGAGGGCCCGGAAGGCCAGTTGGCCGGCGTCCAGGCGGGCGGGATCTGCGACGAGACTGGCCGAAACCGTGCCGACACCGGCCGTCGCCTCCACCAGGGCGTCGACGGGATGGGCCGGCGCAGACGTGGCCATGAACACCAGGGCCACGGCGACCACACCGGTCGCCAGGGCGGCCACCAGAGCCCCGTAGAGCTCCAGGGCCCCCACCGTCGGCGGAGGTCTGGTCAGGGTCACGGCGACGGCTCCGACGAGCGCCAGGGCGGCACCGGTTGCCACCATGAGACCCGACCCGGCGAACCCGTCGCCCATTCCCGCACCCACGAGCCCGGACACCACCGCCGCCGCTCCCACACCCACCAGCACGGTCCCGGCCGCCGTACCCCCCAGGGTTCGACGTCCCCGGGCGGAGACCACCACGGTGAGACCGTCAGCCAGGCGTCGCCGGATACCGCCGGAAAACCTCCAGCGGCTCCGGACCCGGGCCACGGCATGGCCCTCCCCCCTGTCGGGGGCGGTGTTTCCGGCGTCTCCAGGACCGCCGGTCCCCCTAACCAAATGCTCTCCTGATCTCGCCCACCGCCCGGGGAAGGGCGAATGCGATCACCCGGTCACCGGGGCTCAGGGCCGTGGGACCGTGGGCCATCTCGACGGTGTCCCCCCTGATCACCCCGGCCACGAGCATCGAGCGGGGTAGCTGTACGTTCTCCAGACGGCGGTCGGCGACATCGCTGCCGGGGGCGACCTCCAACTCGATCACCTCCGCCTCGCCCTCGAGGAAGGTGACCACATTGCGGACCCCGGACCGGATGTGTCGCAATACGGCATTGGCGCTGGCCGTGCGGGGGGACAGCACGGCATCGACCCCGACCTCGTCCATCAGACCCAGCAGTGACAGACGGTGGACCAGTCCGATGGTCTCCACCGCCCCCTCGGTGCGGGCGAACAGGCAGGACAGGATGTTGGCGTCGTCCTCACTGGTGAGGGCCACCACCGAATCGTAGGATCCGACCTCCTCCTCCACCAGAACGTCGACGTGGGTGACGTCGCCATGGAGAACCAGAGCGCCCGGGAGGATCTCACTGAGCTGCCGGCAACGATCGATATCGCGGTCCACGATCGTCACCTCGGTGCCCGCCCGGGTGAGTCTCGCGGCCAGCAGTTCGGCCACCCGGCCCCCTCCGAGCAGCATCACCCGACGGGGACGGTTGTCCTTCACCCCGAGCAGCTCCATGAGTCCCTGACGGCTCTGTTCGCGACACACCGCCCGCACCAGGTCGTTCTCCTCCAGAACGGTCGAACCGTGGATGATCGCGGTGTGCCCGGATCGGGTGTAGGTACCCAGAACCAAGTCCGTCGGCGCCTCGGAGCCCACCACGTCGGTCACGGACCGGCCCACCAACGGGGAGTCCCCACCCAGGCGGGCACCCAACAACAACAGCCTCCCGTCGGCCAGTTCGGCCACGTCGGAGGCGCCCCGGAACCTCAGCAGGTGGTACACCTCGTCGGCGGTCTCGGCCTCGGGGTCCAGGACGGTGTCGACGCCCATGGCCTCCCTCACCGCCTCCCCGGCCGGTCCCCTCAGCTCCGAGCTCTGGATGCGGGCCAGGGTACGGGCGACGCCGGCCTGGCGGGCCAGCAGACAGGCCACCAGGTTCACCTCATCGTGATCGGTGAGGGCGGCCAGCACGTCGGCCCGCTCCACCTGGGCCTCGGCCAGCACCGTGGGTGACCCAGCGTGGCCCAGAACGGTCATCACGTCCAGACTGCGGTCGACGTGTTGCAGCTCGTGACGATCGTGGTCCACGACCACCACGTCGTGTCCCTCCGAGGTAAGTCGACTGGCCACGTAGGATCCGATCTCCCCGGCCCCGAGTACGACGATCAACATCGGAATCCGGTCCTCACCGGGACGGCGGCGGTCTCCGGTCCCGCGTCAAGCGCACCCGTAGGCTCGCGTCCCACGATCCCGCCTCCGTGGGCATCCCCCATGTCCGTGGAACGCACAGCAGCCGTCCGCCGATCTCGAGGTCCGGGCAGCCGGTCGGATGCCCCGACCGAACTGTAGTCAGGGTCCCCACCCGGTCCGTCATCGCCGGAGTGGTGACCCCCACCCACAATCGGGAACACCAGAGGCCGACCCCCCACTCACCCCCCAGGCAAGCCGGCCACACGGGATCTCTTGTCCCAGTACCGCCTCATCCACCAGGGCCGGGTGTCCTCGCCACCCCGGGGG
>JALSTE010000296.1 GCA_026983855.1 Acidimicrobiia bacterium | reverse complement strand
TACCGCATCGGACAGGACCGGCCGGTAACGGTGCACCGGTTGGTGACCGAGGGCACGGTGGAGGACAAGGTGGCCCGGCTGCTGGCCCACAAGCGCGAGCTGGCCGACAAGGTGATCGGTACCGGCGAGGGCTGGATCGGGAACCTCGACGATGAGGACCTGGCCGAGCTGGTGCGCTTCGATCCCGATTCCGATCCTGATCCGGGCGGGCCAGAGGTGGCGTCGCCGGGGGTGTCGGGGATCGAGGTCACCGGGCCCGACGATCCCGGAACGGTCGACGGGGAACGGGGGAAATCGGCCACGGTGGTGAACCTCGACGAGGCCCGTCGACGGAGGGGGAGCTGATGGCCCGTCGTTTCGGTCACACCTGGTGGGGAAAGGCCTGGTTGGAGGCCCTGGAGAACCGGGCCCTCATCGATCCCAACCGTCTGCCCCGGGGACGCACCTACGCCCGTCAGGACCGGGTCCGGAACCTCGAGGTGGAACCCGGTCTCATCAGGGCCTACGTCGAGGGCACCGAGCTCTACCGTTCGCAGCTCTCGGTGCGCCCCTTCTCCGAGGAGCAGTGGGACCGTCTGCTGGATGTGATCGTGTCCCGTTCCGCCCACGCCGCCGCCCTGCTCACCGGCGAACTCCCCCCCGAGCTGGACGAGGCCGCCCGGGAGGTGGGTATCGAGCTGCTTCCCGATGCCGGTGACCTGGGGCCCGAGTGCTCCTGTCCCGACTGGGCCGAGCCCTGCAAGCACGCCGCCGCCCTGTGCTACGTGGTCGCCGACCTGATCGACTCCGACCCTTTCGTCCTCCTGCTCCTACGGGGCCGGAATCGGGAGCTGGTGCTGGGTGAGCTCCGGGTGCGGAGATCCTCGGCCCTCGACCTCATGGCCGGGGCCCGGGAGCGGCCGACGCCCGGTACCCCGGCGGCCACGGCGTACCGGCGGAAGCCGGACCCGGTTCCCCCCGCCCCGCCGGTGCCGGAACTGCCGGGACGTCCGATGAGGCTGGTCACCGAACCCCCGGTCGACTCGGGTGTGGTGGCCGCCGATCTGTTGGGACTGGCCGCCGATGCCGGGGCCCGGGCCGTGGCCATGCTGCAGGGCACCGGTGAGAGCGGTCTGGACCTGACCGCGGACGAGGATCTGGCCCGGCGGGCGGCGGCGGTGGTGGCCTCACGTCATCAGGTCGACGACCTGACCGCGGGCGAGGATCTGGCCCGGCGGGCGGCGGCTTCACATCGCGAGATGGACGAACTGGCCGTGGCGGCGGGAGTGGACCCCCTGGAACTGCGGGCCCGGGCGCTGGCGTGGACCCACGGGGGCCGGGCCGCCCTGGCTGCCCTGGACGGCACGTGGGAGCCGCCCCCTGAGCTGCTGGTGGCGGCCCGGGAGCTGTTGGGACCCAGGGCCCGGGTGAGGGCCAACGTGGTCACCCGGGGCCGGCGCCGCCTGATCCTCGACCTCGACCGGATCTGGTGGTGCCAGGTGGCCGACGACGACCTGGGATGGGTGATGGCCGGCCCCGGATTCCCCGACCCCGCCGACGCCCTGATCGACATCTGAACCCTTCGCCTTGTCGTGCGGACGCATTGGGCGGAGGATCCGCTTGGCCGAGCGGCAAATGGCCCTCTGGCGGTGACACCGCTTGGCTTCTGGTGCTGAGGACCCGGTTGCATCGGTAGAGGTGAACTCCCCGGGTCTGGACACGGTGGCGGGTGGAGCTACCGGAGCCTCCGGATCCAATGAGAGATTGGTGGACTAGGAGCCGGCCTGGCCGGTCGGGGCGAATTCGCTCTGTGGGTCCCCGGCGATGCGGGTGTGCATCATGACCCGGGGTCGGGTCATGTCCCAGGGTCGGGCCCGGTGCAGCAGGCAGCGGTTGTCCCAGACCACCACATCCCCGGGGGTCCAACGGTGCTCATGGACCCGGGGGGGCCGGCAGGCGAACTCCACCAGTTCTTCGAGCAACTTCTCCGATTCCTCGGGGTCCAGCCCGGGGATTCCGTAGGCGTGACGGCCGATGAGCAGTGATCTACGCCCGGTCTCAGGGTGGGTCTTCACCAGGGGGCGCAGGGGAGGGTCCTGATCGTGGAACCCGTAGCCGATGTAATCGGTGTTCTCGGAGTGGACGTGGCCCAGCTTGGACTGGCTGTAGTACAGCGAATGGTGGGCGGAGAGTTGACTCACCCGGGAGCGCGTTTCGTCGGGCAGGGCTTCGTATGCGGCTCTCATGTCGGCCCAGGCGGTACCCCCGCCGTCGGGGGGTACGACCCGGGCGGAGAACACGGCGCCCCTGGCCTGGACTGGCATGTAGGTGCTGTCGGCGTGCCAGCCCATGTTGCCCCTCAGGATCTTCACCGAATCGTGACTCCCGTCTATGAGGGTGCCGTCGGACCTGACGTTGCTGAGGGCCACGATCTCCCTCCCGCCGATCAGTTCGATGTCGCCGAAACGACGGGCGAAGGCGATCTGCTGGGCGTCGGTCAGCTCCTGTCCGGGGAAGATCAGCAGGGCGTATTCGAGCCAGGCGGTGTGCAGGGCCCGCCAGGAGTCCGGGCTCAGGTCGGTCAGGTCGATTCCGGTCACGACGGCACCGAACGTGGCGTTCAGCGGTTCCAGTTCGAACGGTGGTGACATCAGCGACTCCCCCGAAGAGGTCGTTCCCCCCGGGTGACCGTACCGGAAGAGGGGCCACCACACCCAGCCGGGTAGTGACCGCCGAACCCGGTCGGGAGTAGGTCGGATGGGCGCCGGGGAGGCAGACTCATGGCTGACGACCTCAGGAGCCCGGTGACTTCCCCCACACGCAGTAGTCGAGCAATGAGGACCGTGCTGGTCTTGGTGGCCCTGACGGTCCTGGTGTCGGCGTGCACCGGCTCCCCCACGGGGTCCGGATCGAACGGGTCCACCTCGCCCGCCGCCCACGGAGTGGTCTCCACCGTCCCCGCCGCCGCCGCCTCCTCCTCCTCCTCCT
>JALSTE010000295.1 GCA_026983855.1 Acidimicrobiia bacterium | reverse complement strand
ATCCTCCTGCCCGTAGATCACCGTGGTCTCGGTGTCGCCGTTCATCGGTTCATCCCCTTGCCGGCTCGATCGGTCGGCGGTCAGTGTGGCAGAGACTCGTTCCCGGGCGGAATTCCAACCACCGCCTTCTCCACCTCGGCCCGGGTGGGCAGGTACAGCCCGGTGTTGGCCACCGACATGGCGCTGGCGGCATTTGCGAACCTGATGGCGACCGACCACTCCGCTCCCTCCAGACGCCTCACCGCCAGTCCGGCCATGAAGACGTCCCCGGCCCCGGTTTCGTCGCGGGCCTCCACCGCCAGGGTCGGCACCCGCTCGATACGGCCCGGTTCGCCCCATATCACCCCCTCCTCCCCCAGCTTGAGGGTCACCCGATCGCAACCGGCGGCCAACATGTCCCGTACCGCCAGAAGGGGGGCCAGATGCGATGTGCCCGACCGACCCGAGAGATCCTCCCCCTCGCCACGGTCGGGGGTGATCACCGTGGCCGCCCCCAGCACGGCCCGGGAGACCCGTCGGGGTGGACTGGGATCCAGGAAGAAGGGGATGCCCCTCCGGGTCGCCTCCCGGGCCGTCGCCTCGAGTACCGGCACCGGCAGCTCAGCGGGGCTGACGATCATGTCCCGGGGTCCCAGACCCGACAGGGCCGGGCCGACGTCGTCCCAGGTGAGACGGGCGTTGGCCCCGGAACTGAAGACGATGGAGTGATGCCTGCCCTCACGGAGCTCTATGGCCACGAATCCGGTGGGTTCCCCCGGGGTGGGGTGCACGTGGGAGGAATCGACCCCATCGGCATCGACGGAGGCGAGGCACAGGCGCCCGAACTCGTCGTCGCCCACCCGCCCGACCAGACTCACCCGGGCTCCCAGTCGGGCCGCGGCCCGGGCCAGGTTGGCCCCCTTTCCCCCCGGTTCGAGGAAGTGGTGCTCGGCCACCAGGGGCCCGTCGTGGGCCGGGGGCCGGATGCCGAACAGGTGGAGGTCCATGTTCAGCCCCCCGATGACCACGATCCGCGACTCAGACACCGGCTGGTCCCCGGTTCACATCGTCGACCGACACGATCCGGCTATGCATCGAGGCTCACCTTCTCCCCCAGGGTGGGGACGACGGCCATCAGGTCGAGTTCGTCGTTGATGGTCTGGGCCAGGGCCAGGGAGGCCTCCTCCTCGCCGTGCACCACGTAGACGGTCTCCGGTGGAGGCTGACAGGACCCGACCCAGGAAACCAGGTCATCCCGATCGGCGTGGGCGGACAGCTCGAGTCTCTCGATCTCGGCCCGCACCCGGAAGTAACGGCCCAGCATCTTGATGTGCTTCTCCCCCCGCAGCAGACGGTCGCCCCGGGTCCCCGGCACCTGGAACCCCACCATCAGGACCAGATTGCGGTGATCCCCGATACGTGAGGCCAGGTGATGGAGCACCCGCCCGCCCGTGGCCATGCCCGAGGCGGAGATGATGATCATCGGTCCGTGCCTGGAGTTGAGGGCCTTGGACCCCTCCACATCCCTCACCGCGGTCAGGTTCAGGTCGGAGAACAGCTCGGTGCCGGCCAGCTCGGGGCGGATCTCGGGCGAGCCCCGCCGCACCGCCTCCTCGTACACCTCGAGGGCCGCGGTGGCCATGGGGCTGTCGACGTAGATCGGGAGGTTGGGTACCGCGCCACCACTTACCAGTTGCTCGAGGTGCCACAGCACCACCTCGGTGCGGTCCACGGCGAAGGAGGGGATCACGATGACCCCACCGCGGCCGGCGGTGCGGTTTATGAGCTTGGCCAGGAACTCGGGAACGTCCTGCTCGGGATGCGCCCGGTTCCCGTAGGTGGACTCGGTCAGCAGGACGTCGGCCGGGCCGACCGGGTCGGCCGGTCGCAGCAGGGGATGGGTCGAACGGCCGAGGTCGCCGCTGAAAACGACGCGACGCCGTCCGGAGGATCCCTCGATGTCGACGTCGATCGACGCCGAGCCCAGGATGTGACCGGCCCATCGGAACGTGGCCGTGAGACCATCCACGATCCCGACGGGCTCGTCGAAGGCGACATCGCGGAACTGCTCGAGGGAGTCGACCGCTTCCTGGCGGGTGTACAACGGCAGGGCCGGCTTGTGCTTGGAGTAACCCCTGCGGTTGGCGTACTCGGCCTCGCGCTCCTGCAGATGGCCGCTGTCGGGGAGGACGATCGCCGCCAACCTCCGGGTATCGGCGGTGGCGTGGATGGGGCCGGAGAATCCCATCTTCACCAGACGGGGGATGTAGCCGCAGTGGTCGATGTGGGCGTGGGTCACGAGGATGGCGTCGATGCTCCCGGGGGAAACCGGGAACGGGGCCCAGTTGCGCAACCGCCGTTCCTTGAAACCCTGGAAGAGGCCGCAGTCCACCAGGACCCGGTGACCGGCGTCGGTCTCGATCAGGAACTTCGATCCGGTTACGGTGCGGGTGGCACCGAGGAAGCTGAGCGTGGTCACGCTCACTTCTACCACGCCCATCGGGGCCCACTTATCCAGGGGGACACGTGAAATTCGACTTCATGGTCGCCGGCGGGCCGCTCCGCCGGATGCAGGATCTGGCCCGGACCGCCGCCGACTCGGGACTCTCGGGGCTGACGGTCACCGAGACCGGACGCACCGCCTACCTGTCCATCGCCGCCATGGCCCTGGCCACCGACGAGATCGACTACGGCACGGGGGTGGCCGTCGCCTTCCCCCGCAGCCCCATGGTCACCGCCAAGGTGGCCTGGGAGCTGGCCGACGTCACCGGAGGCCGCTTCGAACTCGGTCTGGGCACCCAGGTGAGGGCCCATGTGGAACGCCGCTACTCAGCGGAATTCGATCCCCCCGGGCCCCGGATGAGGGACTACATAACGGCGGTCAGGGCCATCCTGGACTCCTTCGCCTCCGATGAGCCCCTCGACCACCAGGGGCCGTTCTACAGCCACACCCTCCTACCCGGGGCCTGGAAACCCTCCCCGATCGCCAACCCCG
>JALSTE010000294.1 GCA_026983855.1 Acidimicrobiia bacterium | reverse complement strand
ACCCACCGGACTGCGCATCGGGGTCTCCCGCCGACTGGGGGACCCTACGGTGAGGGCGGCGGTGGAGCACACCGCCTCCCTGCTGGAGTCTCTGGGCCACGTGATCCGGCCCGACACCCAGCCAACAGGCTGGTTCGATCCCGAGGTGGGCCAGCACACGGTCGTGATCCGGACCGTGGGGATGGCCACCGAGCTGCGCCACTGGGGGGAGGTGCTGGGGCGGGCCATCACCGAGGATGACGTCGAGCCCGCCAACTGGTTCTCGGCCCAGCTCGGGAACTCGCTGCCCGCCGCCGCCGTGGTCGAGGCCACCGACTGGCTGCACGCCTGGAGTCGCCGGGTGGTGGCCTGGTGGTCGGAGGGCCACGATCTGCTGCTGTCTCCGGTGGTGGGCACGATCACCCCCCGGCTGGGGATGCTCTCCGATCCCCTGGAGGGCCAGCAGCGGCTGGGGGACCTGCTCGGGTTCGTCGACCAGGCCAATGTCACCGGCCAGCCGGCGGTGAGCCTGCCCCTGTGGTGGGACGATCGGGGGGCACCGGTTGGGGTGCAGCTCATAGCCGCCCCGGGTCGGGAGGACCTCCTCGTGGCGGTGGCGGCCCAGCTCGAGGAGGCCCAACCCTGGGCCGGCTACCTACCGCCCCTGGCCGCCTGATTCTCAGGGATCCACCCGTCTGAGCGGCGGGCGCGGGCCACTCCCTTGGGCCGGACCCACCCACCCGGACCTCAGGAGACAACCGGCCGCAACAGGCCCTGGCGCACCCCCGTCCGGGCCAGGGCCAGCCGGGCCCCGTCATCGAGGGGCCCCGGCAGGTCCCCGATCCGGAAGCGCGAGCGCCGGGCCAGGAACCGGAAGGCGGCCGCAGCCTCGGGAGGCCCGGCCACCGAGCTGCCCGGGAACCCGATCCGGGCCTGATCGGTGTCGGTGAGCACCACCGGCGGAAGCCCCCGGCGGCGCTCCACCTCGGTGTCGAGACCGAGGCGCTCCAGACCCAGTAGGTGTTGGAAATGGGGTTCCAGGGGTGAGGGTCGGCCCACCACCCGTCGGAACAGCGACTCCAGGACCCGACGGGCCAGACCCGTACCCCCGCTCTCCCCCGGGAGCTCCGAGCCCAGAACCGCCCCGGCCGCCGCCACCAGGTCGTCGACCCGTCCGACCCCCAGGAGATCGGGGGGCACGGCCCGACGGAGCTTCAGTGAGGTCCCCGCCTCGGCCCGGGCCCGCTCCCCCAGGAGATCCTTCCAGCGGATCGGCGAGATCCCGAAGGTCAGGTGAAGGGAGTGCTCGGAGGTCGTGACCCCTCCGTGTATCCACCCCCGGGGCATGAAGAGCACGTCCCCCGGGTGCAGGGTGGCCTCCAACTCGGGCCGACCGAGACCAGCGGGATCCGGCTTGGCGAAACCCGACCCGAACGGCAGTTCGTGAACCGGCCGGTGCACCGACCAGTGCTTGGATCCCTCCACCTGCACGAAGAGGGTGTCCATGGCGTCGTAGTGGGGAACGAAACCGACCGCCCCCGGTGGGGTGAGGAACAGATTGCAACCGACCGGATGCCCGAGGGACGCCTCCAGCATCGAACACATCTCCGCCGCCGGCCGCCAGAACCGGGCCACGTGGTTGACCACGATGGTGTGGCCACCGGCCATGGCGTCGTACACCGCGGCCGTGTGCAGGTGGCCGCCCCCGTCCCTGAGTGGGTACTCCCGGATCTGCCCTCCGAGGGCCCGGACCGCGACCACGTTTCCGTGTTCCCCCGCGGGAAGACCCCCGGCGGCGCCCAGGACCGTCTCCAGGTCGCCCAGCTCGATCAGCGGAAGCGGCTCGCGGACCCGGTCCCCGATGACGAGGGGCGAGCGCTCCCAGTAGCCGTCGAGGAAGACCCGACGGTTCACCGAGCCGAACATGGATGACCACTCCGGTGGCCGGTTCGTCATCCGCCCCGACCCGATTCAAGGGCCACCACATCGGTGTCGAGGGCCGATGCCACCGCATCCCCCCACTCCGTGATCGTTCGGTGGCGGCGGCCGCCATCGGGGTCCAGTCCCCGTCCCACAACCTCCCGCCAGTGGGGCGGCATGGCCTCCAGCAGCTCACCGATCTCATCGGGCCAGGGCGGGGAATCACCGGTGACGAGGGACCACAGCACCATCGTCGCCCCCCAGATGTCGGTGAACGGCCCTATCCCGGCGGTGGACGACAACTGCTCTGGGGCACGGAATCTGGGGGTCCCGAAGATCCGCGGTGGTCGCTCCCCGGCTCCGGGTCCCACGGTCGACCCGAAGTCGGCCAGTACGACCCTCTCCTCCGACTCCAGAAGCCTCGGTCCCGCCGCCCCATCCGAGGGATCCCGGAGAGGGACGGGGGACTCCTCGTCCAACACGAGCAGATTGCCCGGATGGATGTCGCAGTGGACCAGGCCCGCGGCGTGAACGCTCGCCACGGCCGACACCAGGTGCTCCACGATTCGACCGACGGCCCATGGGTCACGGGCCACACCGTCGCTCAGACGATCCGACAGTGACCCTCGCTCCGCCCAGTCGAGAACCAGGAACGGGCGTCCCTGGTCGGTCACGCCCGATCCGCGACAGGAGATCAGGTGAGGGCCGGCGACCCGACCCAGTACGCGGGCCTCGATCTCCATGGAACGGGCCTCGGGACCCTCGGGATCGAGGTCCTCCCGCAGGAGCTTCAGCGCCACCCGCTCCATCTCCGGGCCACCCCGGGCCTCGTGGACCCGGGCCACACCGCCCCGGGCCACCCGCGCCACGAGCTCCCAGGGGCCGACCCACTCCCTCGGCGGATCAGCCCCCCCTCCGTCCGCGGTACCGGGCTCCGCCGACCCCCCCACCGGATGGACCGGAGACCCAGCGTCGGCTTCTCCCAGGGCCCGGAAGGCCCGCTCCCGACGGATCGCCGACAGAAGGGCGGCCGGGGAGCCGAATCCTGAGGTGCGAGCGAAGTGACCGATGTCGGCGG
>JALSTE010000293.1 GCA_026983855.1 Acidimicrobiia bacterium | reverse complement strand
CCTGGGATCCGTGATCTCGTGGTTCTGGGGCGCATCCGTCAACTGGCGGAGACCGATCCGGCGGATCTCATCGTCGTTGACGCCCCCGCCGCCGGTCACGCCATCGCGTTCCTACGAACCCCATCGGACGTCCTGGAAATGGTCCGGGACGGGCCCATACGCCGCCAGGCCCACCTCGCCGCCGAGTTCCTCGCCGACCCCGAACTCTGCTCGGTGAGTCTGGTGACCCTGCCCCAGGTGACCCCCATCCGGGAACTGATCGAGACCGCCTACGCCATCGAGGAGGACCTCGGAGTAGCCCTGGGTCCGGTGATCCTGAACGCGGTGGAGCCCGGTCTCGGGCAGCCCCCCGAGGAGATTCCGGGGGACCCGGTGTCGCGGGCCATGGTCGACGCCGACCACTGGATCCGGGAGCGGATCGGGGCCGAGACCCGCCACACCACCGACCTCGAGGAGAACCTGGCCCTGCCCCTGCTGCGCCTGCCCCGAACCGATCTGCCACCCGACAATCCCGCGGCCCTGACATCCCTCGCCGCCCTGGTCACCACTCAACTCCGGGCCCGGCCATGACCCACACGACCACCGGACTCACCACCCCACACCGGGGGAACATGACCCACACGACCACCGGACTCACCACCCCACACCCGGAGAGACCATGACCGCCATCGCCACCGGGCTGGATGATCTGGTCCTCTCCCGGAAGGTCATCGTCTGCCTCGGCTCCGGAGGGGTCGGCAAGACCACCGTCTCCGCATCCCTCGCCGCCCGGGCCGCCGGGCTGGGACGGCGGGCGGTGGTCATAACCGTGGACCCGGCCCGTCGACTCGGAGACGCCATGGGCCTGCGGTCGGGGCTCCTGGGCCCCGAACCCCGACTGGTCGCGCATCATGATCAGGGGGAGCTGTGGGCGACGATGCTCGACCCCCGTTCCACCTTCGACCGGGTGGTCGCCGAACACTCACCCGACCCCACGACGCGGAATCGGATCACGTCGAACAACTTCTACCGGAACCTGGCCGAGGGACTGTCGGGCACCCAGGAGTACCTGGCCACCGAGGAACTCTTCGCTCTCCACGACGATCCCCGCTTTGACCTGGTCGTGGTCGACACCCCACCGTCGGGCAACGCCATGGACGTTCTCGACGCCCCGGGGCGTCTGGTGCGATTGTTCGACAACCGCGTGTACCGCCTGCTGACGGGTCGTACCACCGGTCCGGTGAAGGTGGTGACCCGGGCCGCCCACCGATTCGTGAGACTGGTGGCGTCCGCCGTAGGGGCCGGGGTGGTCGACGACGCCATCGAGTTCTTCACCCTCTTCGAGGACCTGGAGGGGGGCTTTCGGGCCCGGGCCTCGGCCGTGAGGGAACTACTGGCCGGCGATCAGGCCGCGTTCGTGCTCGTCGCGTCCCCCCGTCGCGACACCGTCCGGGAGGCCGGACAGCTGCTGGACGGCCTGGAGGAGCGCCATCTGGAACCCGACGCCCTGGTCGTCAATCTTCTCCATCCCGACCCGTCCGCCTCCCTCCCACCCGGGCGGTTCGACGAGGCGCTGGCCCGACCGGGATCCGAGGCCCTGGGACGTCTGCACCGTCGGGCCCGGGCTGAGGCCCTGGCGACCGGTGAACTCGTCTCGCGTCTTCCACCGAGTTCCCGCCTGGTCCGCATCCCGATACTTCCCGACGACGTGCATGACAGCGGCGGCCTCGAACATGTCACCCGTCACCTCGCCGGGGTGGATGGGTGATCCGCCGGGAACACCCCGATGCACGTATCCCGCCTGACATCACCCCCGGCTTCGGCCCCGGGCTCCGCCCCACGCCGAAGCCCGCCCCGCGGCCGGTCCGAGGGAACCCCCGTGCCCGACGGATCACCGCTTGGGGTGGTCCGCCGCGGGGACTACCCTCGGAAATCGTGACCGAGATCCTGATCGCATCCGACAGCCGCTCGCTGATCGACGAACTGACCTCCGTACTGGGTGAGCCCGACACCACGATCCGCTCGGTTGACAACGGCGCCATGGTCAGGGATGCCGTCGGGGATCTCGAACCCGATCTGGTCGTGCTCGATCTCCAGATCGGCAACATGGGGGGGATGGCCGTGGCCCTCGATCTGGCCATGGAGGCCGAGGCCGGCCGCCTACCCGAGGTCCCGGTCCTCCTGCTCCTCGACCGCTCGGCCGACATCTTCCTGGCCCGTCACTCCAACGTCGAGGGATGGTTGGTCAAGCCACTGGACGCCCTGCGTCTGGGC
Organism: Acidimicrobiia bacterium; assembly: GCA_026983855.1. Lineage (GTDB taxonomy): Bacteria > Actinomycetota > Acidimicrobiia > Acidimicrobiales > Poriferisodalaceae > DRKF01. The sequence goes on along the minus strand of JALSTE010000293.1, from coordinate 732 downwards.
CGGGCGGCCCGGGCCCTCATGGCCGGCGAAAGGTTCGAGGAGGGCTCGATAGCCTCCATCGGCCCCGTGGTCTGAACCGGCCACGGGCCGGCACCAATCAGGTTCCCGTCGGCCGTTCGCTGCGGTAGCGTGTCAGGGACACGGGAAGTGGCGCAGTTTGGCAGCGCGCTGCGTTCGGGACGCAGAGGTCGGGGGTTCAAATCCCCCCTTCCCGACCATGACGGACCCCATCGGGGTTTCCGGATAGGCCGTCACCCCCGAGGTGGCGGCCTCTCCGCGTCCCGAGCCCACGAGGACCCCGGGAGCGGACCGGGAGCTGAGGGTCGACCGGGGGTATCGTCGCCGGGTGCATCTCGACGAACTCACCGAACTCATGGCCACCACCTACGGGGATCGCGACTCCGAACGGGGCCTGGCCTCCACCATCGCCTGGCTGACCGAGGAGATGGGTGAACTGGCCCAGGCGGTGCGCAAGGGAACCCGCGAACAACAACTCCACGAACTCGGTGACGTGCTGGCGTGGATCGCGTCACTGGCCTCCCAGCTCGGTCTGTCGATGGACGAGGCCGTCAGCCGTTACGCGTCGGGATGCCCGGCCTGCGGTGAGACTCCCTGCCGTTGTCCCGACATGGCCCTGAGCTGAGTCTCCGCCGCACAGGCGGCGACCCGGTCGATCCGGACCCCGTCAGAACGAGATCGGCGGACAATCGAACCCCGCCACGGCGGCGGCGG
>JALSTE010000292.1 GCA_026983855.1 Acidimicrobiia bacterium | reverse complement strand
CCGGCCAGCTCCAGGACCGCCTCGCAGGCCACCCCGGCGGCTTCAGTCGGGGCGGGGGAGTCGGCGACGGTGTCGCCTCCCGACCCGGCGTAGAACAACTCGGTGTGGATGGTGGCCGGATCCACACCCCGGGTGGTGAGGGTGTCGCGGACCGTCTCCACCAGGCCGAGGGGCCCGCACAGGAACCACCCGTCCACCTCGGCGGGAACGGTACCGGTGTCGAGCAGGCGGCTCATGGACTCCGAGTCGAGACGGCCGGTGAGGAGATCGGACGCCCTCTCCTCGCGGGTGAGCACGTGAAGGAGCTCGAAGCGGTCGACGTGGCGGTTCTTCAGCTCGGCCAGCTCCTCGAGGAACATCACGTCGGGCACGGTGCGGTTCACGTACACCAGGGTGAACTCCAGGGCCGGGTCTGAGGCCAGGGCGTACCCGATGATGGACAGCACGGGGGTGATCCCGCTTCCACCGGCCACCGCGGCCAGGGAGCGGGGTGAGGGTCCGGCCTGGTCGAGGGTGAAGTGGCCGGTCGGGGGCATCACCTCGATGCTGTCCCCGGATCTGAGATTGTCCAGAGCCCAGTTGGAGAACAGGCCCCCGGGGACCCGGCGGATCGCCACCCGCAGCTCGGGTCGGTCCGGGGTGGAGCAGATCGAGTAGGTCCGTCGCACCTCTTCCCCGTCGAGTTCGGTCCTCAGGGTGAGGTGCTGTCCCGGTCGGTGGTGGAACCTCTCCTCCAGAGCGGGGGGTACGGCGAAGGAGATCACGGCGGAGTCGTCGGTTTCGGGGACGACGGCGGCGATCGTGAGGGGGTGGAAGGTACCCGAGACGGTCTCGGGGTTCTGGTCTACAGGGGTTTGAACCACTCGAAGGGCTCCCGGCAGTCGAGACAACGGACCAGGGCCTTGCAGGCCGTGGCTCCGAACGGGCTGATGATTTCGGTGTTGTGGGATCCACAACGGGGACAGGTGAGCTCGGGGTCGGTTCCGGTGGGGGCGGAGCGACCGCCGATGGAGACGGCCACGCCGGCCGCCGCCGGCGATGAGACGGGGGCGGGAGGGGCGATCCCGTGTTCGATCATCTTTCGACGCCCGGCATCGGTCACGTCGTCGGTGGTCCAGGCCGGGGACAGACTGAGCGTGACCCGGGCCCCGGGCCGACCGGCGTCGGCCAGGGCGGTGCGGATGTCGTCGATGATCTGCTCGGTCGCCGGGCACCCGGTGTAGGTGGGGGTGATGACCACCTCGACCCCCTCGGGGCCCTCGGTCACCTCCCGGATAACACCCAGGTCGGCCAGGGACAGCCACGGCAGCTCGGGGTCCGGTACGGACTCCACCACCCTCAGCACCTCGGGGCTCACCTGTGGGGCGGTGTCCACGGTCTCACCACCTGGCCCCGGGGTGGGAACGGTGGAGGTACTGCATCTCGGCCAGGATGAACCCGAGGTACTCCGTGTGCAGGCCCTGGCGGCTGCCGGTGGCCCAGACGGCGTCGGGGGGGACCTCGAGGCCCGCCTCGGCGAACACCTCGGCCACGGTGGCCCGCCAGGTGGCCTCGATCTCGCCGGGTCCGGGCCCGGCGCCCGTCTCCGCCAGGGCGCGGTCGACGTCGTCGAATTCGAACAGTTCACCGCAGTAGCGCCAGACGGCGTCGACCCCCTCGACCATCCGACGGTGGGACTCCTCGGTCCCGTCGCCGAGTCTCACCACCCATGAGGAGCTGTGCCTCAGGTGGTAGGCGGCCTCCTTGGCTCCCTTGGCCCCCAGGGCGGCGAGATCGGCATCATCGCCCGCGGCCAGGGCGGCAAGGGTGGGCAGGTGCCAGGCGTCGAAGAAGAACTGGCGGGCCATGGTGGCGGCGAAGTCACGGTTGGGCTGCTCGACGAGCTGGAGGTTGAGGAACTCCCGCTCGTCACGGAGATAGGCCAGGTCGTCCTCGGTGCGGCCCTCCCCCTCGATCTCACCGGCCAGGGTGTAGGCGGTGCGGGCGTTGCCGATGAGGTCCAGCCCGATGTTCGCCAGGGCCATGTCCTCCTCCATGGTGGGGGCGTGGGCCAGCCACTCGCTCAGCCGCTGGGCCAGGATCAGGCTGGAGTCGGCCATTCTGAGCAGGTAGGGGAAGCGGGGATCCTCGGTCATGGTCACTACATCTTCGCCACGGCGTCGGGCAGGTCGTAGTAGGTGGGGTAGCGGTAGGTCTTGTCCACCGAGGGTTCGAACAGGGCGTCGCTGTCCTCGGGTTCGGAGACGACGATGGCGGAGGCGGGCACCACCCACAGGCTCACCCCCTCGTTGCGCCGGGTGTAGAGATCCCGGGCCGCCTGCAGGGCCAGTTCGGCGTCGGGGGCGTGCACCGAACCACAGTGCACGTGGTCGATGCCCCGCCGGGCCCGGACGAAGACCTCCCAGAGCTGGTCGCCGGTTTCCGTTGTCGGATCATGGCCCATCAGGCCGCCTCCTCCTTGCGGGTGCGATGCTTGTCGGCGTAGGCCGCCGCCGCCCGGCGGACCCAGGCCCCCTCCTCATGGGCGGCCCGACGGACCTCCATGCGCTTGCGGTTGCAGGGTCCGTCCCCCTTGACGACCCGCCAGAACTCGTCCCAGTCGATGGGCCCGAAGTCGTAGTGACCCCGCTCGGCGTTCCAGGTCAGTTCCGGATCGGGGAGGGTCACGCCGAGCACCTCGGCCTGGGGGACGGTCATGTCCACGAACTTCTGACGGAGTTCGTCGTTGGAGAATCTCTTTATGCCCCAGGCCATCGACTGGGCCGTGTGGGGGGAGTCGGTGTCGGAGGGCCCGAACATCATCAGCGAGGGCCACCAGAATCGGTTGACCGCGTCCTGGACCATCGCCCTCTGGCGATCATCGCCCTCCATCATGGTGAGGAGCAGGTGGTAGCCCTGGCGCTGGTGGAAGCTCTCCTCCTTGCAGATGCGGGTCATGGCCCGGGCGTAGGGACCGAACGAGCAGCGGCTGAGGGGGATCTGGTTGGTG
>JALSTE010000291.1 GCA_026983855.1 Acidimicrobiia bacterium | reverse complement strand
GGTGTCGCAACCGGGCCCGGGCCGGGTGGTCACCGAACCGGGGTCGGCCCAGGTCCGGACCTGGGCCGTGGTGATCGATGCGGACTCCCGGGCCCAACCGGGGAACAGGAACACCCCGCCCTCGGGCCTGGTGACCAGGGCCGGGGTGGCCACTCCGTCACAGTTCCAGTCGCCCACCGTGAGCAGATCGTCGGAATCACCGATGGCGTACCTCACGCCGTCGGCCACCAGTACCCCGCCCGTGCGGTACCAGCCCTCGGGACATCCGTCTCCGTCGATGTCGGCCCGGTGCATGGCCGGTGTCGGTGGGGGACAGGGTGGCGCGGCGCTGGCGATCAGCCCGGGGGAGGTGGCCGCCACGCCGGGGCGTGCCTCCGCTTCCGGAGCCGGTACCGGTACCGGTACCGGGATTGTGGTCGTGGCCGGTGGGGCTTCGGTCGTGACCGTCGGTGCCGGGGGGAGGGCGGCGCCGACGACCGACCTCGCTCCGATCGGGCCGGTGGGCCAGAGGAGCACCACGAGGACACCGGCCACGATCAGACCGGCGGGCACCGCCAGGCGGTGGAGGAGGGCGGGCCGGGCACCGTTGGCGGCGGCACCATCCGGGGAGGGCCGGGGACACAGCTGGTTCAGGCGGTGGGCCAGGTCGGCCATGGTGAAGTCGAAGCCCGCGGGGGCCGGACCGGCGGACTCGCACGCCAGTTCCCCGAGATGCCGCAGGTCCTCGAGCAGGGGCGATCGGGTTCCATCGGTGGCTTCGGTGAGGCCGGCCTCCAACTGGAGGATCAGGGCTCCGGCGGCGGACAGGTCCACGGCCGGTCCCGGCCAGGGGACACCGTTCGCCTCGGGGTCCCGATCCCCCGAATCGTCCACGGAGGGGGTGAGATCGACCACTTCGGGACGGGCCCCGGGGAGCAGGGCCCGGGAGAATCCGCACAGGGTGACCCGACCCACGGTGTCGACCAGGATGTGCTCGGCGGAGAGATCGCCGTGAATCACTCCGATCTGGTGCAGGTCGGCGAGGGTGCGGGTCACGGCGGCCATGGTCCGGGCCACCTCGACGGGGCTCCCCGGGGGCTCCTCGGCCAGGTTCATCCCGTCGATCCAGGCCGTGGCGAGGCGGAAGCGATCGCCATCGTCGTCGACCCCGATCAACTCCACCACCCCGGGATGGTCGATGGTGGCGAGGACCTCGGCCTCGTGGCGCAGGCGGTCGGCCTCGGTACCCGTGGCCGTCTTGATCACCCGGCGTCCGCCGTCCTGATCGATCTCCGTGTGGATCATGGGTCCCCCTCCGCCGGGCCGCCTCGTGGCTGCCCTCCCGTGGGACCGGGCCCCGGTTCCCGAGGAGGGCAGGAATCACCTTGGTGGGTGAAAGACTATGAAACAACATGAAATATGTCAATACATATGAATATGGGCCAGTTCCTGACCGGACGGGATCCCTCGAGTGCGAAGACGGAGGCGGTCAGCGTCATGTGGTGTCGCGATACCGGGGTGGTCGATGGTCAGGGGTGGCGTGGGAACTCGATCAGGTCGAGTACGGCAACGGCCCGGGCGGTCACCTCCACCTCCCGGGCAACCCCGGGGATGATCCCCACGAAGATCCTCCTCACCCGGCCCGAGACCACCACCTCGACCCGGCCGCGGTCGAGGGCCCGGACCGAGACCCTCACCGATCCCGGCACCAGGCTCCCCCGGGTGGCGGTCTCCACCGCCGGCACGATCGACTCCGCCAGGCGTGGCAGATCGGTCCGTGGCCTCACCGAACCGTCGGCCCGGTAGGCGCCCTCGTCCAGGGAGATGGCGGCGAGGTCGTTGGCGGCGCCGGAGGCGGAATCGAACGCCGCTCGTTCCCCCAGGAACACCACGGCGGAATCGACGGTGATGGCGGCCAGGATCATGACCAGCAGGATCCCCACCGGTACCAACAACAACGCCGTGCCGGACTCGTCCCGGACGCGCGGTCGCGGTCCCGAGCGTCTCAGGGGGGGCCTGGGCCGGGTGGCGAGATGGGTGTGGCGATCAGGGGTTGACACAGAACGCCTCTCCCTCCAGTCCGTCCCGGAGGGGGTCCACGATCTCGCTGTGGCGTGACCGGACGACCATTCCGTCGAGCAGTCCGCTCAGCAGGGGCAGGTTCAGAACCGGCACCCGGTAGGACACCTCGAACGTGACCCGGGCGCAACGCCTCAGTGACACCGGCCCCACGGCGGCCACGGTCGTGCGTTCGGGGGAACGGCCCTGGTCCGACATCGAGCGCAACCCGGCCTGGCGGGCCCCGGCCAGGGCCTGGGAGTCGGTGAATCCCGCCGGTGTCTCCACGAAGGCCCGGGCCGCCTCCCGGGAGGCCGAGGTGACCGATGAGCGGGCCTCGACCACACCCCAGACCTGGGCCAGGAAGAGGACCCCGACCACGAAGACGAGCACGCCGAAGGGGAGTATCTCGATTCCGGCCACCTGTCCCGATTCATCCCTCGACCGTTCGATCAGGTACCGGCGCGGCGGCCGGGACATCTCCGCCCCGGTCACGGTCGGTCCGCGGTCTGGACGGGTTTCTCGACCCTCACCCGGGCCGTGCGGGATATGGCGGGCCAGGGGGCTATTCCCATCGAGGCCGGGAGGAACGAACGCGGTCTCACCGTCAGGGTCAGGACCACCTCGTCCCGGGTGCTGCCGGACCAGGAGACCGTCAGGGACGAGGCCCCGTTCAGCACCCGACGGGCATGGGCCTCGGCCCGGCCCCTCGCCGCCCCGTCGGTACCGGACCCGGACTCGGCGGCCAGACGGGCCGAGTCGTGGGCCGTTCCGGCCAGCACGGTGGATATGTAGAGGTTGTGGGCCACCTGCACCGCGGTGAACAACATGATCATGAAGACCAGGAAGGCGGCGATCAGTCCGATCAGACCGGAGCCCTCCTGGCTCCGTTGCCGTCCGGGTTCACCGTCCGCGGGCAGCGCCACGAACCCGTGATGCTCCAGTTTCCGTT
>JALSTE010000290.1 GCA_026983855.1 Acidimicrobiia bacterium | reverse complement strand
GGAAGCAGAGATCCCCGGGCTCAGCGTGAGCCGACACATCGTCGACACCCCCGAGGAGGCCGAGAGAACCCGTTTCCGGGGCTCCCCGAGCATTATCGTGAACGGTGAGGATCCCTTCGCCGACGAGAATTCCCCCGTGGGCCTCTCCTGTCGCGTCTACCAGACTCCCGAGGGTCCCGCCGGCTCTCCGACCCTGGATCAGCTCCGGCGGGTTCTCAACCATGGGTGAACACCTGCCCTCAGCCGGTCGGCTCGGAGTCCTCGCCATACTCGGACTGGGCGCCTGCTGCGGTGTTCCCCTGCTGTTGTCCGCCGGACTGGTGGGGACCATCGCCGGAATCGGGTTCGGAAGCCCGGTCATCCTCGCCCTGGGAACGGGGATCACCCTGCTGGCGGTGATCCGCCGGACCCGACGACGGGGAACCGACTCACGCAACGCCCACGACGCATCTCGGAGGGCCGGTGTCTGAGCACTGCGACGCCCTGGTGTTGGGCGGGGGGATGGCCGGGCTGCCCCTGGCCCTGAGGGCCTCCCGTCACGAATCGGTCGTCCTGATCGAACGGGAACTGCTGGGGGGAACGTGTCTGAACCGGGTTTGCATACCCACCAAGACCATGATCGCCTCCGCCACCGTGGCCCAGTCGGTCCGGCGGGCGTCCATGTTCGGGGTGACCGCCTCCGAGCCCGTGGTCGACCTGGCCGAGGTCGTGGCCCGCAAGAACCGGATAGTCGCCGGTATCAGGGCCGGCTCCTACCGGGCCGTGGAGGGCCGAAGGGGTCTGGAACTGGTGGAGGGGGACGGCCATTTCGTCGCCGACCACACCATCGAGGTCAACGGCCGCCGGATCCAAGCCGACCGCATCTTCCTCAACACCGGCACCCGCGACTCCCCTGGGACCATTTCGGGCCTGGCCGACACCCCCCATCTCAACTCCCGCACCATCTTGGACCTCGAGGAGCTGCCCCCGCACCTGATCGTCGTGGGAGGGGGATTCATCGGCTGTGAGTTCGCCCAGATGTTCCGCCGCTTCGGGTCGGAGGTCACCTTGATCCAGAGGGCCGAACGCCTGCTTCCCGGGGAGGACCCCGAGATCTCCGCCGCCGTCGAGGAGGGCTTCGCCGCCGACGGCGTCACCGTGGTCACCTCGACCTCGTGCACCCACGTCGGCGGTCGCACGGGATCGGTCACCGTGGGCTGCACCGGCGATGGACCCGGCGAGGTCACCGGCACCCATCTGTTGATGGCGGTGGGTCGGGTCCCCAACAGCGACGACATCGGGCTGGAGCACCTGGGGGTGGAAACCGACTCCTCGGGATTCGTCAGGGTCGACGACCGGCTGCGGGCCGTCGGGACCACCGACGTGTGGGCCCTGGGCGATCTTCGGGGTGGGCCGATGTTCACCCACACCGCCCGCGACGACGCCGACATCATCTACCGCAACGTCTACCGCGGCGGTGATCGCAGCACCGACGGCCGCATCGTCCCCCACGCCGTGTTCGTCGACCCCGAGGTCGCCTCGGTCGGGTTGACCGAGGAGGAGGCGCGAGCGTCCGGGTACGAGGTGGTGGTGGGCCGCCAACCCTTCGCCGGGGTGGCCCGGGCCATGGCCCTGGGCCGGACCACCGGTCTGGTCAAGCTGGTCGTCAACGGCGCCGACGACCGCATCCTGGGCTGCCACGTGGCCGGACCCCACGCCGGGGAGCTCATCCACGAGGTGACCCTGGCCATGTACGCCGGGGTCCGCCACCATGACATCGGGGCGATGATCCACGTCCACCCCACCCTGTCCGAAGCCCTCAACAGCGCCTCCGGCGGTGTCCACCGTCCGGCCGCACCACCCACCCCCTGACCCGGAGCAAACCATGACCGGATGCTGTGCCGATCCCGAATCCGCCCAATCACCCACCACGACCGGAACCGAGTCCGACTGCTGCGGACCATCCACCCCCGACGACGACACCAACACCACCGGCAGCGAGTCCGGGTCCTGCTGCTGCGGACCATCCACCCCCGACGACGACGACACCACCACCACCACGACCGAAACCGAGTCCGGGTCCTGCTGCGCTCCGGTGGGGGGAGCCGACCCCCAGCCCTGTCCCAGATGTGGAACCACCGGTCCGGTGGTGGGCGAGAGACCGGTACGCCCCCATCGTCCCACGGCGGCTGAGGGACCCTGGCGGTTCTGCCCCGAGACCACCTGCGGGGTCGTCTACCACCTGGATGGGAACGTCCTGGAAACGGCGGAGTTGCGCACCCAGGTCGACCACAAGGCCCTCGACAAGCCGACACCGGTGTGTTTCTGCTTCTCCCACACCCGCGACGACCTGGTCGACGATCTGCGTCGGCACGGGGGTGAGAGCACCATCCAGGCCTCGATCAAGGAGGCCGTGGCCGGCGGTTTCTGCGCCTGTGAGCATCTGAACCCCTCGGGCCGGTGCTGCCTGGCCGATGTCCACCGCACCATCAAGGCCATCAGGGCCGAGGAGTCCCAATCCGCCTGATGTCCGCCTCGGGGGCCTCACCCGCCATCCCCCCCACCTGACCGTCACCACGCGAGGCCTTCACCGTTCTCCAGGCCACCACGGAGACCGCCAGCGCCGCGGCCACGGACTGGACGGCGATCACCCCGAACATCAGGGCGTTGAGGACCGCATCGGCCGGTCTCACCTGCCACAGCAACCAGTACGAACCCGCCGCGGTCACGGGTATCGCCATCAGGGGGATGAGGTGCACGGCCGACACCGGACCGGAGAGGGTCTCCAGCAGTGGGGGGCCGGTGGCGGTCCGCTCGTGGCGACGCAGGACCAGGATCTGCAGTCCGGCGTAGAGCACGAACATCGGTGCGGCCCAGGGGAGCATCAGGGTCCACATCACCAGTGCGCCTCCGATCGCCACCAGATAGGCCGTTCTCAGCCAGCGGGGAGGGTCGAAGCGGCTGGGCACCCGGAGACGGCCCCACACCCAGTGGAACAGAGCCAGCAGCAGCGTG
>JALSTE010000289.1 GCA_026983855.1 Acidimicrobiia bacterium | reverse complement strand
AGTACGGTCGTGCCGCCCCGATCGAGAGGAGACCAGGGTGCCGTTGCGCGACCATTCCCTTACCGTCGGTCCTGTCGGCCGGAGGCCGTGGCGCTACACCGCCTACCCCGTCACCGGCCCGGACGACAGGTCGTCCGTCCTCCCCCCGGTGGTGACCGGGGCGTGATCCTGGCCGAGTTCGAGGTCTGGCACTCGAGGCCCGTGGCCCCCACCCGCCGGGTGGCCCTGGGGGCCAGTTCCCTGCCGATGGAGGGTCGCCCGGGTCACGGTGCCCTTCTGCTGGCGGGGGTGGTGGCGAACCACGTCGCGGTCCTCGAGGACGACGAGAGAACGGCTCTTCTCGTCCTCATGGACGACCTGGCCGGGGGTCGCCGGGTGGCCCAGCCAAGGATGAGGCACCGTTTCCAGACCGATCGGGTCGGGCTCACCCGGGCCAGCCACCAGTTGGTGGCGTCGGGGGGGCACCTGGCGTTCCGGTTCCACCCCGAGGCCTCCCCGGTACCCCAGGTACTCGCCGCCGCTTACCGCGCCGGGAGGATGGTTCCGGAACTGCGGCGATCGGTGTTCACCCTGCTGAGGTCCGCCGTGGCCTGGAGGGGGGGACCGGCGACCGATCTGCTCCTGTGGCTGACCGGGGCGGAGTCGGGAGGCGGGATGGCGGCGACGGTAGCCGACCCGTGGTCGTGGGCCCTCGACGTCCTGGGAATGGAGGCCACCGAACCCTCCCGGCGCGAGGTGCAGAAGAGATTCCGCCGTCTCCTGCGCCAGGCCCATCCCGACGGCGGAGCCGATTCCGACGGAGCCGCCCACCGGATCTCGGAATTGGCCGAGGCCCGACGGATCCTGCTGTCCGGGCCAGCGGGACTGTCGGGTTGAGTGGCCCATCGGGGTCGCCGCCGGTGGGACTGTCGGGTTGAGTGGTCGATCGGGGTCGCCGCCGGTGGGACTGTCGGGTTGAGTGGCCGATCGGGGATCCCGGGAGTGGGACTCAGTCGGAGTGGTCACGGTGCCGATCGGAGGGTGGCAGTATCGGAACCGAGCGCCGTCGGGTCGACAACCACCCGCGCCGGAGGGCAAAGCATGACATCGAAGCCGACCGAAAACCGGTCCGACCAGGGGCTGCCCGATGAGGTGGACGTGGTCGTCGTCGGGGCCGGAATCGTGGGCCTGGCCACGGCCCACAAGCTGAGCCTGGCGGCCCCGGGAACCACGATCGCGGTGGTGGAGAAGGAGGCGGGTCCCGCCCTCCACCAGACGGGCCGGAACTCGGGTGTGCTCCACTCGGGTATCTACTACCGACCGGGGTCGCTCAAGGCCACCACGGCGGGGGCGGGCCGGGCCGAGATGGTGGAGTTCTGCCGCCGTCACGGGATCCGTCATGACATCTGCGGCAAGGTGATCGTGGCCACCTCGTCCTCGGAGCTACCGCGCCTCGAGGAGTTGCAACGGCGGGCGGAGGCCAACGGGGTCCGGGCGGAGAGGATCGGGCCCGGGCGTCTGGCCGAGATCGAACCCCACGCGGCGGGGATCGCGGCCCTGCACGTTCCCGAGACCGGAATCGTGAACTACGCCGATGTCTGTCGGGTGCTGATGGACGAACTCGACTCCCGTGGGGTCAGCGTGGTCTTCGGGGCCGGGGTCCGCTCGATGACCCTCAGGGGGGCGAGGGTGAGACTCAGCACGGCGGCGGGGACCATCGAGGCCGGGTTGATGGTCAACTGTGCCGGCCTTCGCTCCGACCAGGTGGCGGGAATGGACCCCACGGTGGAGACCGACACCCACATCGTGCCCTTCCGGGGGGAGTACTACGAACTGGCCGAGGACCGTCGCCACCTGGTCAGGGGGCTGATCTATCCGGTACCCGATCCCAGTTTCCCGTTCCTGGGGGTGCATCTCACCCGGATGGTCGACGGCGGGGTTCACGCCGGACCCAACGCGGTGCTGGCCCTGGCCCGTGAGGGGTACACATGGACGGACGTGGACCCGCGGCAGGTACGGGAGAGCCTGACCGACCGCGGTCTGTGGCACCTGGCCCGGCTCTACTGGCGGACCGGTGCCGGTGAGATCTGGAGATCCCTCAACAAGGCCGCCTTCGTGAGGGCCCTGCAACGACTCGTGCCCGAGATCGAGTCCTCCGACCTGACCCGGTCCCCCGCCGGGGTCCGGGCCCAGGCCCTCACGGCCCGGGGCGACCTGGTGGACGACTTCGCCCTCGTCGACGGTCCGGCCAGCGTTCACGTCCTCAACGCTCCCTCGCCGGCGGCCACGGCCTCGCTGCGCATCGGCACCGCCATCTCCGAGAGGATCATGGAGCACCTCGTGACATGACCGCCGTGTTCCTCGCCCCCGGAGCGGGGGGCGGGCCCGACCATCCCACCCTGGTGCTGCTGGAACGGGAGCTCGACGTTCCCGTGCGGAGGTACGACTTCGAGTACCACCGGGCCGGAAGGAGGGCCGCGCCGCGGGCCGATCGGGTCGTTCCCGAATTCGAGGCGGCGGTGGAGGGGTACGCCGCCGAGCTGGGGATCGACACCGGTGACATCGTGGTCGGGGGGCGATCCTACGGCGGTCGGGTGGCGTCGATGGCGGTGGCCGGGGGCCTGGACGCGGCGGGCCTCCTGCTGCTCAGCTACCCCCTGCACCCCCCCTCGCGGCCCGATGCCCTGCGCACCGGACACTTTCCCGACATCGGGGTTCCGACCCTGTTCATCTCCGGGGACCGGGACGAGTTCGGCTCACCGGCGGAGTTCGATGGGGCGGTCCCGCTGCTGGGCGGACCGGCGGAGATCGTCTGGCTGGAGGGTGGACGCCATAATCCCTCCAACCGGGCCCAGAAGGCACGAATTGTCGATGCCACCCGCCAATTCCTGGGTCGGATCAACGATCGGCACCGGGGCTGACGTCGCCGTGGTCCCGACGCCGGGCGCTCGGCTCGTCGGGCTCGGTGTCCTCGGGATTCAGCTCCTCGAGTTCGCGGCGACTGGTCTCGGGGAG
>JALSTE010000288.1 GCA_026983855.1 Acidimicrobiia bacterium | reverse complement strand
ATTCCCCTCACCACCCGGGCGGCCGGACTCTCCGACGTGAGCACCAACGGCTGTCCGGAGTCACCTCCCGACGAGACCGCCGGCTCGAGGGGAATCGAGCCCAGCAGTGGGACCCCGATCTCCGCGGCCAGGGCCTCACCGCCACCCTCGCCGAAGAGCGGGTGGCGGGATCCGTCGGGGGCCACGAAGGCCGACATGTTCTCGATCACGCCGACGATCGGCATGTGACTGCGCCGGGCCATGTCGGCGACCCTCACCGCCACCTTCTGGGCCGCCAGGGCCGGGGTGGTCACGACGATCATCCGGGCCTGGGGCAGGATTCGGGCCAGCGCCATCTGCACGTCGCCGGTCCCCGGGGGCATGTCGATCAGCAGGTGGTCGATCCCCGACCAGTCCACATCGTTGAGGAACTGCTCCAGGGCCCGGGCCAGCATCAGCCCCCGCCACATGAGGGCCGTCCCCTCGGACTCGACCAGCAGACCGGTCGACACCACCCGGAGCTCGCCCTCCCCCACCGGAACCCGGGCGGGGCTGATCAGGGGACGTCCATCGACCTCGGGATGGGGCCGGGCCTCCAGTCGTTCCCCCACCCCGAGCATCCGGGGAACGGAGAAGCCCCAGATGTCGGCGTCCAGGACCCCGACCACGCCGCCCCGGCGGGCCAGCTCCGCGGCCAGGTTCACCGTCACCGACGACTTGCCCACGCCCCCCTTACCGGAGGCCACCGCCAGCACCACGGCGCGGGCGGGCACCGCGGTGGGTGTGGCTCGTTCGCGGGCGTGGGCCCGGGCCCGCTCCATGACCCGTGATCTCTCGACCTGGTTGAGCTCGTCCCATTCCACCACCACCTCGGAGACCCCGGGGTGGCTCATGAGACGGGAGGTGATCTCGCTCTGCAGACTCGACCGGAGGGGACACCCGGCGGTGGTGAGGGCCACCCGGGCCACGGCCCTCCCGTTGTCCAGCCGCACCGTCCTGAGCATGCCCAGGTCGACGATGTTGTCACCCAGCTCGGGGTCGATCACCCCGCGGAGGAGTCCGGTGAGTTCACCCTCCACGGACCGGTCCGCGTCGGGGACGGGGGTGGTCGGGGGGGTTGGGTCGACGGCGTCACTCACACCGCCAGTGTGCCGTGGGACGTGACGGTATGCGCCCGGTGGCGGACTCGGTATCGGCTTTTCCCGGCCACGGGGTGACTATCGGTAGTGGGCACTTGTACAATCTTGACCCCGGGGGGATGACCCCGACCGGCACGGCACCGATCGAGCACAGGAGACCCTTGATGATCACCCTCACCGAAACCGCAGCCAGCAAGGTCAAGGAACTCATCGAGGCCGAGGGGGAACCCGGTCTGGCCCTGAGGGTGGCCGTCCGCCCGGGGGGATGCTCGGGATACTCCTATGAGATGTTCTTCGACAGTGACATCTCCGATGATGACCGGGCCACCGACTACGGCGGGGTCAAGGTGGTCTCCGATGCCATGAGCGCCCAGTTGCTCGATGGGGCGACCCTCGATTTCAAGGACGGCCTCATGGGCGCCGGTTTCGCCATCGAGAACCCCAACGCCCAGAGCTCCTGCGGCTGCGGTAAGAGCTTCAGCTGAGTCGCGACACCCGTTCGGGGACCGGTGGCGTCCAATTCGAGGTCGACGGTGAATCCGTCGAGGTCACCGACACCGGCCTGAGTCTGCTCGAGGCCCTGAGGGACCGTCTCGGGATCATCTCGGTGAAGGACGGCTGCTCACCCCAGGGTCAGTGTGGATGCTGCACCGTCCTGGTGGACGGGTCACCGAGGGTGTCATGCGTGACACCGGTGCGCCGGGTGGCGGGCAGGAGGGTCACCACCTTTGACGGCCTCGACGAGAGCCGTCGGCGGGAGTGGGTGGGGGCCTTCATCGAAAACGGAGCCGCCCAGTGCGGTTTCTGCACCCCCGGGATGGTGATGCGTCTGGAGGGTCTGGCCGTCGCCGGTCGACCCGTCGACCGGACCCGTATCGATCGGGCCCTGGCCGCCCACATGTGTCGCTGCACCGGTTGGCGGGGCATCGAGGATGCGGCGGAATCGGTGCTCGTCGATGCCGGTGGGTCTCCGGGCTCCACCGGTACCAGAGATCTCGGTGCCGCTTCGGAGAGGGCGACCATCGAGGGTCGTACCCACCAGATCGTCGCCCCGGACGTCATCGGGGGCCGGGGGGGCTTCGTCGATGACTCCGCTCCCCGCGACGCCCTGGTGGCGGTACCGGCCGGAGACGGCTGGGCGGTGGGCGAGACCCTGAGTGGGGCCCGGGCGGCGGCGGGAAAGGTCCAGGGTCGCCGCACCTCCCGGGAGTCCCGGCCTCCGCTGGAGGTTCCCCCGGGTCCGTGGGTCGTCGGTCTGGCCACCTCCTGGGTGGAGCCGGCCTATCTCGAGCCCGACTCCGCCTGGTGCCTGCCCGGGGCCGATCCCGTTCTGGGACCGGGCAACGGAGGCGACTTCGGGGCCAAGACCGGGTCCGTGTTTGGTGAATCCCTGGGTGC
>JALSTE010000287.1 GCA_026983855.1 Acidimicrobiia bacterium | reverse complement strand
CGATGTCGTGGTCCCTCAGGGCAGCGACGGCCCCGTCACCCGTGGGTACCAGGCGTAGTTCGTACTCCCCGCTCTGGAGGATCTGCCCGGCGATGCTGATCGTGCCGTCCTCTAGACGTTGCCAGTCACCGGACCGGGCGGCGGCCATCACCTGTTTCATCACCGGCCCCAGACGGGGGCCCAGCACCCTCCCGTCGGGCTTGAGGGAGAACTCGCCGTAGCGCGAGAGATCCTCGGCGAAGTCGACGCTCCTGACGTTGACCTCCTCGGCTATGAGATCGGCCAGTTGGGCCAGATCACCGGTGGAGGGACCCACCACGGTCAACCTGCGCAGTGGGAGGCGGGTCCGCAGTCCCCTCTCCTCCCGCAGGGACAGGGCGGTGGACACCACGTCGCGGACCGTGTCCATGAGATCGACCAACTCCCGGTCGGCGGGTAGCGAGGCGGGGTCGGGCCAGTCTCCGAGGTGGACGCTCTCCGAACCGGTCAGGGAGGTGTGGATCTCCTCGGAGATCAGGGGCAGCAGGGGAGCGGTGACCTCGGTGAGGGTGGTGAGGACGGTGTAGAGGGTGTCGTAGGCATCGGCCTTGTCCCCCCGGTCCTGTCCGATCGGGGCCCAGAACCTCTCCCGACTGCGCCTGATGTACCAGTTGTTGAGGGCGTCGAGGAAGGTGGTCACCTCCTCGCAGGCCCCGGCGAGGTCGTAGGCGTCCATCCTCGCGGTGACGTCCTCGACCAGAACCCGGGTCTTGGCCAGGATGTAGCGGTCTATGAGGGCGACGGAGGCCTCCCCGACATCCCGCCGACGGGCTCGGTAGCCGTCGATGTTGGCGTAGAGGGTGAAGAAGTGGAACGCACTCCATATGGGGTTGAGGACCAGCCTCACGACCTCACCTATCGAACTCCCGCTGCGGTCGATCCGCAGATCCAGACCCCGGAGTATGGGTGAGGAGATGAGGAACCAGCGCAGGGCGTCCGAACCCCGGGTCTCGAACATCTCCTCGGGATCGGGGTAGTTCTTGAGGCGTTTGGAGAGCTTGCGGCCGTCGGCGTCGAGCACCACCCCGTGGCTGATGGCGGTCCGGAACGCCGGCCGGTCGAACAGGGCCGTCGACAGCACGTGGAGGGTGTAGAACCAGCCGCGGGTCTGGGCGATGTACTCCACGATGAAGTCGGCGGGATGGGTGGCCTCGAACCGTTCGGCGTTCTCGAAGGGGTAGTGGAGCTGGGCGAAGGGCATGGAGCCGGACTCGAACCAGCAGTCCAGGACCTCCGGTACCCGGCGCATCATCGACCGACCGGTCGGATCGTCGGGGTTGGGTCGTACCAGATCGTCGATGGCGGGCCGGTGCAGGTCGGTGGGCCGGACCCCGAAGTCGCGCTCGATCTCGTCGAGACTCCCGTAGACGTCGACCCGGGGGTATTCGGGGTCGTCGCTCCGCCAGACGGGTATGGGAGCCCCCCAGAATCGGTTACGGCTGATCGACCAGTCCCGCACCCCCTGCAACCAGTGGCCGAAGGCTCCCTCCCGAATGTGGGAGGGGATCCAGTTGATCTCCTCGTTGAGCTCGAGCATCCGGTCCCGGATCTCGGTGGTTCTCACGTACCACGAGGACATCGCCCGGTAGATGATGGGCTCGTCGGTCCGCCAGCAGTGGGGGTAGTTGTGGGTGTAGCTGTCGTGTCGGACCAGGACCCCGCGGTCCTTGAGGTGGCGGATTATGGACTGGTTCGTGTCGAGGACCAACTGGCCCTCCCAGTCGGGGACCTCGGAGGTGAAACGGCCCTTCTCATCCACCGGTACGACCACGGGTATACCCGCCTTCTGGCAGGTGATCTGGTCCTCCTCGCCGAATCCTGGGGCCATGTGGACGATTCCGGTGCCCTCACCGGTCTCCACGAAGTCGGCTCCGAGCACGACGAAGGCGTTCGGGGTGTCGGCGAAATAGGGGAACAGGGGCCGGTAGTGGCGTCCGACCAGGTCCCTCCCCTTGATCTGGGTGACCACCCGCCCGGTGCCGAGCTGGGGTTCGTAGCGTTCGAGGGCCTCCCGGCCGATGACGTAGAACTCTCCGTCCAGCTCCACCACCGAGTAGTCGAGATCCGGCCCGACGGCGGTGGCCAGGTTGGAGGGCAGGGTCCAGGGGGTGGTGGTCCAGATGAGCAGGCTCATGGGGCCGGGATCGCCCTCGGCGGGTTCCAGCTCCAGGGCCACGGTGACCGCCGGATCCTGGCGGGGCCGGGTGGCGTCGTCGAGGCGGATCTCGTGGTTGGACAGAGGCGTCTCCGCCGCCCACGAGTAGGGCAGCACCCGGTAGTCCTCGTACACGAGTCCCTGGTCCCACAGCCGCTTGAAGGCCCACATGACGCTCTCCATGAACGGCAGGTCCATGGTCTTGTAGTCGTCGGCGAAATCGACCCAACGGGCCTGGCGGGTCACGTACCATTCCCAGTCCGAGGCGTACTTCATCACCGAGGTTCGGCAGGCGTTGTTGAAGTTCTCGATGCCGAAGTCCTCGATGGCGGCGTGGCCCGACACCCCGAGCTCCTTCTCGGTCTCCATCTCGGCGGGAAGGCCGTGGCAGTCCCAGCCGAATCGACGCTCGACCCGGTAGCCGCGCATGGTCTTGTAGCGGGGCACCACGTCCTTCACGTAACCGGTGAGGATGTGACCGTAGTGGGGAAGACCATTGGCGAACGGCGGTCCGTCGTAGAAGACGAACTCGCGGCCGCCGGCGTCCCGGCCGGGCCGCCGGGCGATTGACTCCTCGAAGGTGTGCTCGGCCGCCCAGCGGTCGAGGATCCGTTTCTCCACGGCCGGAAAATCGGCTCGGGCCGGTACTTCGGGATAGGGGGCCTCGGAATGGTCGCTCATGGGGTTCCTGGGTGGGGAGATCGACGTATCAGCGTACCGGGTGCCGGGTCGGTCGAGGATGCGATCACGGGCCCCATCGGGGCGCTCCGGGATGTCCGTGTGGAGGCCGTCCCGATCTGGGAGGCTGTGG
>JALSTE010000286.1 GCA_026983855.1 Acidimicrobiia bacterium | reverse complement strand
ACCGGTCAGGGTCCGGCACTGCTCGCGGGCCTCGTCCCCGATGACCCGGTGGAACTCCCTCACCATCCAGGGGAAGGGATGGGGACCCATGACCGACCCCAGGCAGTAGTGGGTGTGCCCCACCGTCGCCACCCAGTCCCTCATGGCCTCATTGACCGCGTCCTTGAGGGTGCGCGATCCCGACTCGACCGACTCGACCTCGGCCCCGAGGAGCTGCATGCGGAAGACGTTGAGGGCCTGCCGTTCGACGTCCACGGCGCCCATGTAGACCTTGCACTCCATGCCCAGCAGGGCGGCGGCGGTGGCGGTGGCCACCCCGTGCTGGCCGGCACCGGTCTCCGCCACCAGGCGGGTCTTGCCCATTCGACGGGCGAGGAGGGCCTGTCCCAGGACGTTGTTGATCTTGTGGGATCCGGTGTGGTTGAGGTCCTCCCTCTTGAGCAGAACCCTCACCCCGAGCTGCTCGGACAGACGGCGGCACTCCGTGAGGGGTGAGGGCCGCCCGGCGTAGTCGGTGAGCAGTCGGTGGAGCTCGGCCCGGAATCCGGCGTCGGCCCAGGCCTCCCGGAACGAGATCTCGATCTCCTCGCAGGCGGGGATGAGACTCTCGGGTACGAACCTCCCCCCGAAATCCCCGAAGCGGCCCTCCGCCGTCGGGGACCCCATCACCCCCCCGGGGGCCTGCCGGCCAGCCCCGGAAGAATCGGGTCCCGACGGCTCCGGCCCCGTTGACGTGATCCTGTCGGATTCGCTCACTGTTCTCTCCACTCGCGGATCTCGGTCCTCCAGTCGTACACACCCTCCGAGGGGTTCTCCGCCGGACGCGGGTGCTCGGCCCGGCGCTGATCGGCCAGGGCGTCGAACGCCGCCTGGGACCGGGATATGAACCTGCGGACCAGGGTCGGGTCCTTGTGTCCCGGCGAGGCCTCCACCCCCGAAGAGACGTCCACCCCCCAGGGACGGACCCGGGTGATGGCGTCGCCGACGTTGTCGGGGTTGAGACCCCCGGCCAGGATCATTCGTGGGAGCCCACTCAGCTCCAGGAGGCTCCAGTCGAACACCTCACCGCTGCCGGGCTCGGCCCCGTCGATCAGAACCGCCCCCGCACCGAACTCGGCGATCCTCTCGAGGCGCCGGTCACCCACGGGCATGGCCTGGATCGTCATGGGGACCCGTTCGGCGACCCACGCCGAGTCGCGGGGACCCTCATGGCCGTGGAGTTGGGCGGCCTTGAGTCCGGCGGCATGGGTCGCCTCCACCACCCTCTCGGGGGATTCGTCCCGGAACACGCCCACGGTGAGGACACCCCCGGGCAACCTCCGGACTATCTCGTGGACCCGGCTGGGTGTCACCTGCCGGGGTGAGGGGGCGAAAACGAAGCCCAGGGCGTCGGCTCCCATGGCCACGGCCAGCAGGGCGTCCTCCTCGTTGGTGATTCCGCAGATCTTGACGAACACGCACCGCAGGGTACCGATGCCCGGGGCACCTCAGGACCCACCCGGGCCGACCCGGGCCGACCCGGGCCGAAACAGACGATCGTCGGAGGTGAGGTCAGCCCCGGCCCAGCAGGGACCTGACGGCGGCGGTCGGGTCCCCCGCCGTGACCAGGCTCTCCCCCACCAGGACGGCGTGAAATCCCGCATCGGACAACCGGGCCGCATCGGCGGGGCCCCGCACCCCCGACTCGGCCACCTTGACCACCCCGGCGGGGATGGCTCCACCGACCCGGACCGCCCGCTCATGGTCCACCTCAAAGGTCACCAGGTCCCTCTGGTTGACACCGATCATGTCCGCTCCCACATCGACGGCCCGGGCCACCTCGGCCTCGTCATGGGCCTCGACCAGGACCGATAGGCCGATCTCGACCGCCAGCCCGTGGTAGTGCTCGAGCTCCCCCCCGTCGAGGGCGGCCACTATGAGCAGCACGCAGTCCGCCCCCATCAGACGGGTGTCCAGCACGTCGTTGGCCGAGACGGTGAAGTCCTTGCGCAGCACGGGGAGCGAAACCGCGGCCCGGGCCGACCTCAGGTCATCGGGGCCGCCGCCGAATCCCTCCCCGTCGGTGAGCACCGACAGGCAACTGGCCCCGCCCTCGGCGTAGTCCACCGCCAGCCGGGCCGGGTCCAGATCGGGGTACAGGTCGCCGCGGGAGGGTGAGCGACGCTTCACCTCGGCCACGACCGACAGACCCGGTCCGGTCAGGGCGGACCGGAAATCCCGGGTCGGGGCCATCGAGGCCACCCGGGAGACCAGATCGGCGGTCGCCCGGCCATCGGCCGCGGCCTCGGCCCGGTGGCGACTCAGTATGGAGTCCAGGTAGGTGGACAATCCGCCCCGTCCCTTCTGCCCGCGATCGCCCTTCCGTCTCGACTCAGTCGAGATCCAGGCCCTTGGCGGCCACCGGATTCACCACGTTGACCTCGGCCGGGCCCGCCATCAGATGCCCGATGGCCCCGATCATGGCCTTCATTCCGTCGGACCTGGCGTGAGCGGCGAGGGCGTCGCCGTCGCTGTAGAGCTCATAGAACCAGATGACGTCGGAGTCGGAGGAGTCCTGGTGCATGGCGTACACCTCGGTGCTGGCCTCGTTCGAGGCGTTCGGCATGGCCACCTCGGCCAGGGCGTCACGGAGCTCGTCTCCCCTTCCCTCGGCGGCGGTGAGCTTGGCGAAGACGGCGACCTTGGACATGTGGGATCCCCCTGCTGCTGTGGCGTCCCGGACGGGAACGCCGGACAACCTACCGGCCCCGGTCCCTCCCCGGCACATCGCCGCGACCTCCCCGAACAGGCCCGTGACGATCTCGGCCCGACCCCCGACCCCACGGTGGTCATCGGACCAGTCGGCCTGAACGGACGACTAGACGGGCACCACACGATCCCGGGCGCGGTGGTAGGGCACCACGACGGCCGGTGCCCCGGCCCGGGGTGACCCGACCAACTCCACGACCCATCCGCCGGCGGTCGGGCCCGGGGTCAGGGCCGGGAATCGGGCGGAGGTCGGCGGGA
>JALSTE010000285.1 GCA_026983855.1 Acidimicrobiia bacterium | reverse complement strand
TTACCCGACCGGAGCCGACTCCCACCCCCCAGGCGAGCCAAATCCGCGATTCCCGGTCGAGACGACCCATCGGCGCCCTTCAGACGCCCCCGGTGACCCGACCGGAGTCGACTCCCACCCCCAGGGCCACGATCCCCGCCACCACGAGGGCCCCCGCCCCTGAGATCAGGAACGGCAGCCGACCCGCCTCTCCCCAGAACAGCCCGGCCCACAGGCCCGCCAGCAGGGCCCCCGCCCCGGTGAGGGCGTGGAACAGACCCAGGCCCCAGCCCACGTCCCCGGCCGGGCAGAGATCGGCCACCCAGGCCTTGCCCACCCCATCGGTCAGGGCGGTGTAGCAGCCGTACAGCGGCAGCAGCACGAACACCCATCCGGTCCCCGTGGCCAGACCCAGGCCCAGGTACGCCACCGCGAAGACCGCCAGGCCGGAGGCGTAGACCAGACGTCGGGGAACCCGATCCGAGAGAGACCCCGCCGGGTAGCTCACGGCGGCGTAGACCACGTTGTAGAGCACATAGGCCCAGACCACCCCGATGACACCCAGACCGAGGTCCTGGGCCCTCAGCAGGACCAGGGCGTCGGAGAAGTTGACGAGCCCGAAGAGGGTGAGCACGGACACCGTTCTCCAGTACCCCGGGGGCAGGGGAACCCGGACCCGTGACCGTGCCCCTCCACTCGGGTCACCCGCCCGACCCCGGGACGGCTCCCGCACGAGTGACACCAGGACCACCGAGATCACGGCGGGAACCACCGCCAGCACCAGCACCGGCCTGATCCGATGGCTGAACAGGGCGAAGGCGACCAGACCCAGCAGGGGCCCGAGGACCGCACCGGCGGTGTCGGCCGCCCGGTGGAAACCCAGGGCCCGGCCGCGGTGGGCCGCTGGGGTGACCTCGATGAGGAGGGCGTCGCGGGGCGCGGTCCGGACCCCCTTGCCCACCCGGTCCACGAACCGGGCCACGAGCACCAGGGGCCAGACGGTGGCCGCGGCGATGATCATCTTGCCCAACGCCGCCAGGCCGTAGCCGGCGGCGATCTGTTCCTTCCGACGGCCGATCCGGTCCGATGCCCAGCCCCCGATCGCCTTCATGACCGCGGCGGTGGCCTCGGCCACCCCTTCCACGATTCCCACGACCGCCGGCGGGGCGCCCAGGGTCACCGTCAGGAACGTGGGCAGGAAGGGGTAGAGCATCTCGGAGGCCGCGTCCTGGGCGAAGCTGACCGCCCCCAGGATCTTCACCTCGCGGGGCAGCGGACCGTCGACGTCGGCGCCGATCTCGGGGCCCACCGCCGAGGCCGCCGCCCGGGACCGGCCCTCGCTCTCATCGGACTCCACGGCCACTGTCCACTCCTCGGGAGCTACTCCTCGGGAGCCGACGAGCGGCCCACCGGCTCGCTCCCCGGTTGGTCGGGCTGCGGGGATTTGAACCCCGGACCTCTGGTCCCCCAGACCAGCGCGCTAACCAAGCTGCGCCACAGCCCGTACCGGCCCCGCTTCCTCGCGGTCCCGGGGCAGGACGATGATGTTACCCCACCCCACCCGCGACCAGAACCAGATCGACGACTCTCTCCCCGGGGCCGACCGGGGACCCCGGTGGCACCAGGATCCCGTCCCCCCCGAAGGCGCTCACGGTTCCGTCGTCGGTCAGGACCAGGTAGCCGCCTCCACCGGGCAGGTTTCGGACCCGGACCGCCCTCGGCAGGGTCGGGGCCGGAACGCCGGGAAAGCGACTCCGCACCGAGCCCCTGAACGGCAGACCGAAGACGAACACCCCCCCATCGGCGGCGACCATTCGGTAACCGGAACCCTCGGCCGCCACCGATCTGATCGGGGCATCGAGGCGGAGCATGGCCGCACTACCCCGGAACTCGGCGTCTCCGAAGGTGAACACCCCACCGTCGGCGGCAACCAGCCAGTAACCCTCGCCGCTCGGCGTGGTGGCGATGTCGACCACCGGCGCCACCAGCTTCATTCCGCCCGTCGACCCGAGGAATCGGGCGTCACCGAAGGCGAACACCCCACCGTCGGCACCCAGTAGCCAATAACCGTCGCCGCTGGGGGTGACGGCCATGGCGACCATGGGGGCGTCGAGATCGATACCCGACATGTCACCGCGCCAAACGGCTCCGTCCCGGGCCGTGACCCGGCCGTCGGCGTGCAGCAGCAGGAGACCCGAAGACCCCCGAGGTGAGGCCGCGGCCACGATGTCCGACCCCGATGGGGAGGAGAGCGTCGGTACGTCACCGAAACCCAGGGCCCGACCGGTGGAGGTCACCATCCAGTACCCCCTGACCGCCGAGGGATCGGGGTCGGGACCGGTGGACGACCCGGGATCGGCCGGGGTCGGGACCGGCTCGGTGAAGCTGACCGAGGCACTCTCGCCGTCCCCGGCAATAGTCCGCGCCGTCACCGTCACCCGGTAGCGGGCTCCCGGCTTCAGGCCGGTCACCGTCGCCGAGTCGGGACCGACCGAAACCACCGCGTCGGCGTCGTCCACGGTGACGGAGTGGCCGTCGACGGCCAGGCCCCCGGTCTCGCCCGGAGGGTTCCACGTCACCCGGGCCCCGGTCCCGTCCTCGTCGGGGACCACCGCCAGTCCGGTGACCGCCGAGGGGGGATCCCCGACCAGCCGTAGTCGGTGCCGGACATAATCGGAGACCACCACCAGGTCCCGTCCCGCCTCGACCATCTCCACGCCCCCCAGGTTGGTGGTCAGGGCGGTGGCGTCGGGTCCGGAGGCCCCGCTTCCGGTGCCGGCGAACACCTCGACCGTCCCGGCGGGGCCGATTCTCAGGACCCGGGACGAAGCCGCCACGTACAGGTAGCCGTCACCACCGAGGGAGATGCTGCGCGGGGAGGAGAGATTGGTGGCCGCGGCGGGCAGCCCGGCCCCATTCCATCCGGTCAGGCCGGTTCCGGCGAAGGTCGAGATCGTGCCGTCGGGGGCGATGCGGCGAACCCGCTGATTGGAGTAGTCCGCCACGTACACGGTGCCGTCGGCGGCGACC
>JALSTE010000284.1 GCA_026983855.1 Acidimicrobiia bacterium | reverse complement strand
GCGCGGTTCCTACGCCCCGGGGAGACGGAGGGGGCCGGTCAGCCCCCCAGACCCTCGATCCATGCCCAGACCTCATCGAGGGCCGGCTCGAGGGCGCTGAGGTCACCGGAGTTGTCGATCACCCGGTCGGCCCGGGCCAGTCGCTCCTCACGGGAGGCCTGGTTCCTGATGCGGGCCCGGGCGTCGGCCTCGGTGAGACCCCGATGGCTCACCAACCGGGCCACGGCGAGATCCTCGGGACAGTCCACCACCAGGATCGCATCCATGGGGTAGCGGGGCCGACCCGACTCACGTGCCCCCTCGACCAGCAGGGGAACGTCGACGAGGACCACGGCCGAGGGATCGGCGCTCAGCTCCTCCAGGCGCCTCCGGATCTCCTCACCGACGACCGGGTGCACTATGGCGTTCAGATCCGCCAGAGCATCGCGGTCGTTGAACACTATGGCGGCCACCGCCGCCCGATCCAGGCTCCCGTCCCCGGCCACCACGCCGGGACCGAACCTGTCGACCATCGCCGCGAAGACCGGTTTCCCGGGTTGTTGGAGTTCCCTGGTGATCGCATCGGCGTCGATCAGGTGGGCTCCCCGTCGGACCAGACCGGCGGCGACGGTGCTCTTTCCGCAACCGATGCCGCCGGTCAGGCCTATGACGGTCATTTACGCCGTGTGGTCCGACGCCCGGGGGGCTCAGCCCTCGGCCCCGGGGGCGGACTCCTCCACCACCTCGGCGGTCACCTCGGCGGCGCCGGCGGTCTCACCGAGTACACCGGCGGGATCGACCCCCTCGCCGTACTCGGCCACGGCCTGACGGTAGGCCTCCTCGCCGTACTTCTCGTAGTACTCCCGCCAGGCCTTGCGGGCCTCCTCGGAGTAGTCGACGTCCTCCTCGGACACGACCTCGGCCTCGGTGACCTCCTCCGAACCGATGTAGTTGCCCTCGGCGTCGTAGGCGTGCTCGCCGAAGGCCTCCTGGTACTCCGCCGCCACGGTCCCACCCTCGGCGGCCTGCTTGATGGACAGGCTGGTCCGGCGTCGTTGGAGATCGAGGTCGATGATCTTTACCCACAGCTCCTCGCCGGGGGTGACCACCTGCTCGGGCAGGTCCACGTGGTGGGCCGACATCTCCGAGATGTGGACCAGGCCCTCGATGCCGTCGCCCACCTGGACGAAGGCCCCGAAGGGGACCAACTTGGTGACCCGGCCGTAGACCAGCTCGCCGACCCGGTGACCGGAGGCGAACTCCTGCCAGGGATCCTGCTGGGTGGCCTTCAGCGAGAGGCTGATGCGCTCGCGGCTGCGGTCGACCTCGAGGACCTCGACCTCGACCTCGTCCCCGACGGTGACCACGGTGGAGGGGTGATCCACGTGCTTCCAGGACAGTTCCGAGACGTGGATGAGCCCGTCCATCCCACCCAGGTCGACGAAGGCGCCGAAGCTGACCACGGAGGAGACCACGCCCTTGCGACGCTCCCCCGGCTTGAGGTTCTCGAGGAAGTCCTCGCGCTGTTCCTTCTGGGTCTCCTCCAGCCAGGCCCGGCGGGACAGCACCACGTTGTTGCGGTTCTTGTCCAGCTCGATGATCTTGGCCTCGAGCTCCTGGCCCACGTAGGGCTGGAGGTCACGCACCCGCCGGAGCTCCACCAGGGAGGCGGGCAGGAACCCCCGCAGGCCGATGTCCATGATGAGACCGCCCTTGACGACCTCGATCACCGGGCCCTTGACGACCCCCTCGGCCTCCTTGATCTCCTCGATCTTGCCCCAGGCCCTCTCGTACTGGGCCCTCTTCTTGGAGAGGATGAGGCGGCCGTCGGCGTCCTCCTTCTGGAGGACCAGGGCCTCGATCTCGTCCCCGACGGAGACGATCTCGGCCGGATTCACGTCGTTGCGTATGGAGAGTTCGCGGGCGGGGATGACGCCCTCGGACTTGAAGCCGATGTCGAGCAGGACCTCGTCCTTGTCGACCTTGACGACCTTGCCCTGGACGATGTCGCCGTCGTCGAACTCGACGACGGTGGAGGTGATGGCCTCATCGAGGCTGGTGTCGCCGAGATCATTCTCGACGATGGTGCGGGGAATGTACTCCCCCGCCTCGGTGAAGGTCCCGAACTCCGATTCGGCCGGGGCCGCGGCCGGAGGCTCGGCCACGGCGGCGGTGGGTTCCACCGCCGGGTCTGGAGTTGGGATGTCGGTACTGGTGGTGTCGGACAAGGTTGTTCGCTCGGTTCGGGGACAGGAGACGCCGGATACGGTTTGATCGCGGCGGGGTGGGTCCGAGGTCCGGACACACCCGATGACAGACGCGCGAGAGCGCCGGGCACAGGCTACACGTCACCGCCGCCGATACATCGACAGGCCCCCAGCTGCCTCGACCCAGCGGGCCGGAGCCGCGTGTCCGCCGGCTCCGCATCGGTGGGCCCCACCAGCCGTCGGACCCACCCGGCGACCCCGGACGGGGGCGCCGGGTTCGTCCGAATCTGGCCTAGGTCGCCCGCCCCGGGCCGGGTCGGCGGGCCACCAGGAGGAACTCCGGGGTGTCGGCGCTCGGGACCCTCGTGGCGTAGTCCCCCGGTTCCACCGAGTACACGACAGGGTTCTCCAGGCCGGCCAGCCGGGCCGCCAGACGCAGCTCGCGGGGGCTGAAGCACGTGGTCCACAGGTCGGC
Source organism: Acidimicrobiia bacterium (assembly GCA_026983855.1). Lineage (GTDB taxonomy): Bacteria > Actinomycetota > Acidimicrobiia > Acidimicrobiales > Poriferisodalaceae > DRKF01. The sequence continues at coordinate 354 of JALSTE010000284.1, read as the reverse complement.
GGCGACCGTCTTTCCCCCGGGATCCCGTATCTCCGTCTTCTCGTGGTTGACCCCGGTGTCCACGTCGAACTCCGCATCCGGCCAGTGCCGGATCATGAACGGGGCCGAAAACGCCGTCAGCGCCAGCCGCCCACCGGCCCGCAAGGCCCTGGCCATCCCGGTCAGGACCTCGAGGTCGGGGTCGACGGGGGGACCCGGCCGCCCATCGGTGTCCGGGGTGCCGGACCCGGGTCCTCCCTGGAGACCGAAGGCGCCCTGACAGAGCGAGATGACGGCGTCGAAGGCTCCGGTCAACGAGGGCTCCGAGCCCAGGGTCCGGGCGTCGAGGCGCAGGAAACGGGCGTCGAGCCCCTC
>JALSTE010000283.1 GCA_026983855.1 Acidimicrobiia bacterium | reverse complement strand
CCATCTGGAGAACGGCCCGACTGTGCCCGTGGGAGGTGTCGACCACGATGGCGTCGACCCCCCGCTCCACCAGGGCGGCGACCCTCTCCAGGGTGTCGGGACCGACCCCCACCGCCGCCGCCACCCGTAGGCGGCCGGTGGCGTCCTTGGCCGCACTGGGGTACATGATGCGCTTCTGGATGTCCTTCACGGTGATCAGTCCGCGGAGTCGACCCTCGGCGTCGGTTATGGGCAACTTCTCGATCCGGTGGCGACCGAGGATCTGCCGGGCCTCGTCGAGGGCCGTTCCCACCGGGGCGGTGACCAGTCCCTCCGAGGTCATGACGTCGGTCACCGGTCGGGACATGTCGGTCTCGAATCTCATGTCACGGTTGGTGAGGATCCCCACCAGGAGGCCCGAATCATCGGTTATCGGAACCCCGGAGATGTGGAAGCGACCCATCAACCGCTCGGCGTCGGCCAGGGTGGCGGATGGGGGCAGGGTGATCGGGTCCACGATCATCCCCGACTCGGACCTCTTGACCTTGTCCACCTCCGCCGCCTGCTCGCCCACGGACAGATTGCGGTGAATGACGCCGATCCCGCCCTGACGGGCCATGGCTATGGCCAGTCGGCTCTCGGTCACCGTGTCCATCGCCGCCGACACGAGGGGGATGTTGAGCCCGATCCCCCGGGTGAACCGGGTCGCGGTGCTCACCTCGTGGGGGAGCACCTCCGAGGGTCCGGGGACCAATAGCACATCGTCGAACGTGAGGGCGGTCCCGATGATCTTGTCCCCCACCGGTGACTCCGGCGGGAGACTCGGGTTGCTGGGGGGATTTCCGGAGGCCATGACACATCCTAACCACGTCGATGCGGGGGCCTCGCGGCGCTCCCCTGCGGTCCTGACGGTGTGATCGCCGGGATGACCCCCAACCCCGGTTTCAGCCCGATTTCTGGGAGAGGCTCTCGATGTCGGCGAGGATCTCAGCCGCATGGGCCGACAGATCGGGGTGACCCTCGAGGTCGTAGGCCCTGGCGATCCGCCCCCGGGGGTCGATCAGATAGCTGATCCGCAGGGGGTACGGCGGACCCCCCTCGGGTCGTTCCACCTCGTAGGCCCGACCCACGGAGTGATCCGTGTCGCTGAGCAGGGGATAGGGAAAGCCCTCACTGTCGGCGAACTGCCTCTGTTCCTCGACGGTGTCGAAGGAGGCTCCCAGGATCACCGCTCCCGCCGCCTCGAATTCCGGGGTTCGATCACGGAACCCGCCACCCTCGATCGTTCAACCGGGGGTGGACGCCTTCGGGTACCACCACATGGCCACCCACTTGCCGGCCAGATCGGCCAACCGAATACGGTTGCCGGACTGATCGGGTAGATCAAAGTCCGGCGCCTCGGACCCCGGTTCGAGCATCGGTCCCCCACTTCATGCGATAGGTCGGATCACCGAGAAGAACGGATGTCTCAGCCCCGGCTCGGCTCCACTATCGCACACCGCTCCATCACCCGTCCCGCTGGATCCTCCGGGGCGGTCGCCAACGGCACACCACGACCGCTCCGGATACCAAGGCGTGCGGGCATGAGGCAGGATGGGAGGCGGTCCCGAACCGGGGCCCCAACCGCGGGCCCGGCCCACGGACGAACCCGATCGCCACAGGAAGCACAGATGAACCACAGGAGACCGGCGTGAGCGGACCCGACGAATCGACGGCACCGGCCCCGTCGGTGACCGTGTTCTCCACCTGCACCGTCGACACCGTGGGACCGGACGTGGCCACCTCGACCCTCAACCTCCTGCGCCGCCTGGGCTTCGGCGCCCGGCTGGTCAGGGGCGCCACCTGCTGCGGTCAACCCGCATGGAACTCGGGCTTCGGTCCCGAGGCCCGTCGGGTCGCCCGTCGCACCCTCAGGGCCCTGGCCCGTACCGAGGGCCCCATCGTCGTTCCCTCCGGTAGTTGCACCTCGATGATCGTCATTCACTGGAAGGAACTGTTCCACGGGGACCGGCTGGCTCCGGCGGCGGCGGAGGTGGCCGCCCGTACCGAGGAGTTGTCGCGGTTCCTCGACCGACATGGGGTTTCCCACGCCTCGACCCCGGAATCCAATCAGACCGCCACCACCGTGCACGACTCCTGTCACGGCCTGAGGGGCCTGGGTCTCAAGGGGGAGAGCCGCCGGCTCCTGGCCGCGGCGGGAGTCCCGCTGGTCGAGTGTTCCACCTCGGAGAGGTGCTGCGGTTTCGGCGGCACATTCTCGGTCAAGATGCCCGCGGTCTCCTCGGCGATGGCCGATGAGAAGCTCGATGACATGGTGGCTTCCGGTGCCTCCCGGGTCGTCGGTGGGGACCTCTCCTGCCTGATGCAGCTCGAGGGTCGGGCCCGCAGACGGGGCCTGGATCTGGAGTTCCGCCATCTGGCCGAGGTCCTCGACGAGTCGGGCCTTTCCAAGGAGCCGACCGGGGGGAACCGGCCGTGACCTCAACAGTGGGGCCACCCCCCGTAGCCGTCCCGGTGCACTTCATCGACCGGGCCGACCGGGCCCTCCACGATGATCAGCTGCGGGCCGCGGTGAGGCACGCCACCGACCTGCTCATGAAGGGCAGAAAGGTGGCCCTTGCGGGTCTCGAGGACCCCGACGCCGTGCGCGATGAGGCCCGGCGCATCAGAACCAGGGTGCTCTCGCGCCTTCCCGAGCTCCTCGACCGCTGGGCCACGAACCTCGAGGCACGTGGTGGTCACGTCCACTGGGCCGCCGACGCCGGGGAGGCGGTGGACATCATCCTCGGGATCGCCCGCCGCCGCGACGCCCGCCTGCTGGTGAAGGGCAAGTCGATGGCCTCGGAGGAGATCCACCTGAACTCCGCCCTCGAGGCCCGGGGTCACGAGGTGGTCGAGACCGACCTCGGGGAGTTCATCATCCAACTGGCGGGGGAGACCCCGTCCCATCTGATCGCCCCGGCCATCCACAAGGACCGCTACGACGTCGAAAGCCTGTTCACCGCCGACGCCGGTCACCACGTCGGGCCCGACATCG
>JALSTE010000282.1 GCA_026983855.1 Acidimicrobiia bacterium | reverse complement strand
GGCGTCATAGGGGGTGATGCCGCACACGTAGAGCTTCACCACCGGGCCGGGGGGGTCGAAGGGGACCACCCGGCGGGCCCGGGTCTCGTACAGCCTCATCACGGGACCGAACGTAGCGGGCCCGGTGCCCGGTGCGGCCACGGTCCACCCCCGGGCCCCGCCGGTGGACGGAGCCGGAAGGGGGGAGCCTCACCCACCCCCGGGGTCGGCGGCCTCAATGCCCACCAGTTTGAGGGCCACCCGGGTGCGGTAGCGCACGTTGAGCTGCAACAGCACCGCGGTGAAGGCCTCGATGGCGGTGGCGTTGGACAGCTCCCCACAGTCCAGACCCCGGAAACCGGGAATGCTGTTCACGATGCCGGTCACGACCTCGGTGGCCGAGGCGTGATCGGAGCAGATCATCACGTCGCTGTCGACGGGACCGGAGATGTCGCCCAGTTCCTTGGCCGGGACGTGCTGGAAGGCCGCCGCCACCCGGCAGCCGTGCACCGCGGCCTGTACGCTCGCCGCCACGGAGCCGCGGGGAGGAATCAGGGGGATGAACTCGTGACCCACCCGGTCCAGGGCGTTGGCCATGGTGATGACCACCTTGCCGTCGAGGTGGGGGGCCACGCTGCGGGCGGTGATGGCCGCCGCGTCCCAGGGAGTGGCTATGACCACCAGTTCGGCCGAGGCGGCGAAGTCGTTGTCACCGGCGCTGATGTCGAGTTGGTGCTCGGGCCACAGCTCCAGCAGGTGGTCGACGGCCTCCATGGCCCGGTACTTCGAACGGGATCCGACCCTCACCTCGTGGCCCACCGACGCCAGTCGTACGGCCAGGGCGCTGCCGGCGGGGCCGGTTCCTCCAAGAATGCCAATCTCCACGGACGGCAGGGTAACGTCCCCGACCGGTGCCTGGTCAATGAATCACCCTCGTGACGGACGGAATGGAGAGTGCCTTGGGCCTCCTCGAAGGTAAGAAGCTTCTGATCACCGGGGTGCTCACCAACGCCTCGATCGCCTACTCCGTCGCCGACCTGGCCATCCAGGAGGGGGCCGAGGTGGTGCTGACCGGCGTCGGACGGGGCATGAGACTCACCGAGCGGACCGCCAAGCGCCTACCGGTGACCCCCGACGTGCTCGAACTCGACGTCACCAATGAGGACCATCTCCGGGCCGTCCACGACGAACTGGCGTCGCGGTGGGGTCGGGTGGACGGGGTCCTCCACGCCATCGGTTTCGCCCCCCAGAGCTGCCTCGGGGGCCATTTCATGGACGCCAAGTGGGATGACGTGTCCGTCGCCCTGCACATTTCGGCCTATTCCCTCAAGGCCCTCACCGCCGCCATGAGACCCCTGCTGGCCGAGGCCCGGGGCTCGGTGGTGGGCCTCACCTTCGACGCCACCGTGGCCTGGCCGGTTTACGACTGGATGGGGGTGGCCAAGGCCGCCTTCGAGTCCACCGCCCGCTACCTGGCCCGGGAGCTGGGCCCCGAGGGCATCAGGGTGAATCTGATAGCCGCCGGTCCCCTGCGCACGGTGGCCGCCAAGTCCATCTCGGGGTTCCAGCAGTTCGAGGACTCCTGGGCGGGCAGGGCCCCCATGGGCTGGGACGTCCGGGACACCGAGTCGGTGGCCCGTTCGACCCTGGCCCTCATGTCGGACTGGTTCCCCGTCACCACCGGGGAGATCGTCCACGTCGACGGCGGCTTCCACGCCGTGGGGGGCTGACCCCGGCCCTTCACGACAACGCCTACCTGGTGGTCAGGCGTTGCCGCCGGCCATCATGATGTTCTGGTTGATGGTCTGCACGTAGGTGCGCAGTTGCTGGAGGGCCTCGACCATCTGTGTGAGGGCCGACTCGGTGCGGGGCCAGGTCTCACCCCGGAAGCGGGCCGCCTCCATCCCGTCCCACACGTTGGGATCGGACAGGGTGGCCCCCTCGGCCCGGAGGGCCCCCAGTTGGCCCACCAGGTCGCCGTCGACGATGCGACCGAGGTTGGCCACCGCCTGGCGGGCCTGATCGGTGGAAAGAACTCTGGACATGGTTGCTGCTCCCTCGAGTGCTTACTCGTGTGCCTGCTCGTGACACCGGCCGACCCCAGGTCCACCGGTCACCGCATTCTATGAGCTATTTCAGTATCTTTCAATATATTTCCGTATACTCAGATCTCAGGGCCGGGCCAGTTGGATACGGACACACCCATCGGGGGTGACCAGCCAACCCCTCCCGGGTCGGGGTGGCCCTCCCCGCCACCGTGGCAGGCGGGTGCCGAGCAGTTCCCCGTCCTCGATGGGCGCCGGCCCCAGGAACAGGCCCCGCCCCCGGGGCAGATCCCTGAGCCAGTGGGCGAAACGGCGGCCCATGACGTCGGGGTCCGCCGCCACCACCACGATCCCTCCCCCGTCGGGGGCCGGGGCCGGAGCCCACGGAGGTGAATCCCGGGAATCGGCGTCGTCCACGATCACCACCGAGGGTCGACCGTCAGCGTCACCCCCACCGGGGGAATCCACGGTGCAGACCGCGGTGAGGGCCCGTCGGAACAGCTCCAGGGCCGTCGACCGTCCGCTGCCCCGCCGACCCAGGATCACGAAGGTCTCCCCGGGCCGCAGCTCCACCGCCAGGGGGCCGCGGTCCTCACCCCCCACCCCCAGGGGCACCCTGATGCCGCCGCCCGGTGGTGTCGAGGGGACCTCCAGCCCGGAGGTGTCCACCACGTCGGGCAGGGGGCCGATAACGCCGTGGCCGGCACCGCCCCCCGACACCGCCGACCGTTCCGGGCCGACGGGCGGGACGAGGGGCTCGGGAACCGCGGCCACCTGGATCTCCAGGCCCCCGAGGGTGCGGGCCCGACCCGGCCGGTCAGCGGGTACGGGGGGACACCCCAGAGTCTGGCGGTCCAGGGGGTCGGCCAGGTCGAAGGCCCAGCGGTCGACCATCGACGCCTGCCACGACACCGGGACCCCGGCGATGCGGTTGGAGGTCACCACGGTGTGGATACCGACCCCCGGCCCCTCGGTCACCAGGCGCTTCAGCCC
>JALSTE010000281.1 GCA_026983855.1 Acidimicrobiia bacterium | reverse complement strand
TCCAGAACGTGGGTGTAGATGCGCTGGGCGAGTGCGCTCGCCATCGGGGTTCCTCCTGGTTCCGTTGCGTTCAGTCGTGGTTGGCTCGCTGAGTCCCGGGGGGCTGAGTCCCCGGGGGGCTCTGTCGTGGGGGGTCTGGTCGTGGGGGGTTCGGTCGTCAGGATCGGACTCGCCGGGGTCGGAGCCGTTCCCCCCGGGGACGGCGCCCCAATCACCCCCGCAGGGGAATGTCCGGGCTCAGAGGGACGCTCGGGGACCGTGGTTCCCCTGGTTCTCCGGACTCCCCTCGGGGTTGAACATAGCCGCCGGGCGCCCCGCGGTGCCGAAGCTCGGGGTCACGTCTCCCGCCCTCAACGGCTGTTGGCACCCTCCGCACACCACGGTGGCGTCGACGGGGTGACCACAGGAGTGGGTGAACTCCACGGAACGAGCCCCGCGGTCGGAGTCGGCCGGCCACCGGGAGCCCCACTCCGCCAGGGCGAGCATCACCGGGGCGAGGGCCCGTCCCTTGTCGGTCAGCAGGTAGTGGTGGCGGGTCGGGTGCTGGGAGTACTCGACCCGCCGCAGAATCCCGGCCCCGACCAGCTTCTTGAGCCGGGCCGACACCACCGTCCTCTGGGCCCCGGTGTGACGGACGAAGTCGGAGAACCGGCGACGCCCGTACAACGCCTCCCGCAGGATGAGCCAGCTCCAGGCGTCGCCGATCTGGGCCATGGCCCCCGCCACCGGGCACGGCTGACGGCCGATCTCGTCAATCCTCACGGCAACTCAAACCTCATGGCAGATCCGTTCCCGTCCGTTCCCGTCCGTTCCGGCGACTGCTCAGCCTAGCTCATATGGGTAGTCTTGAACTACTGAGTAGTTCAAGACTACTTTCATTCGGCACCGGGAAAGCCGAACGAACGGGGAGAGACAGTCGATGACCGATCCGAGTCCGGACATCACCGGGGAGAGCCCCCGCACCTACCGGAGCGGACCCAGCGACCCGGTCCGCTTCACCGACGGGCCCGGCACCTGGGCGGAGACCCCGGTCGCCGCTCCCATCGAGGACGTCTGGGCGGCGGTCACCGACATCAACCTCCCCGCCCGGTTCTCCGGTGAGTTCCTGGGTGCCCGGTGGAAGACCACGGGCCCGGCGCCGGGGGCGTGCTTCGTGGGCCGCAACCGCCACCCCGCCGTCGGTGAGTGGCGGACCGAGTCCTTCGTGACCGAGTTCGAACCCCACCGGGTGTTCGGCTGGGCGGTATCGGACCCCGACAACCCCGGCGCCCGGTGGCGGTTCGTCCTGGATCCCTCCGGGCCCTCCGGGGACCGGTGCCGGCTGAGGTTCGAGGTCACGTTGGGCCCCGGTCCCTCGGGCACCACGGCGGCCATCGCCGCCATGCCCGACAAGGAGTCCCGGATCATCCACCGCCGCCTGAACGAGTTGCACGCCAACATGGCGCGCACCGTGGCCGGGATCCGTGACCTCATCGAGGCCCGCCGGTGACCCTCCGACTGGGGATATGGGCCATGCCCATCGACGCCCGGGGCCTGGACTACGTCCGGGAGGCCGAGCGGCTGGGCGTGGAGTCGGCCTGGGTGCCCGAGGCCTGGTCCCACGACGCCCTGACCCCCATCGCCGCCGCGGCCGCCCTCACCGAGCGGATCCGGCTGGGCAGCGCCATCGTCCAGATCGGCACCCGCTCCCCCGCCCTGCTGTCGATGACGGCCCTGACCCTCCAGAGGATCTCCGGGGGTCGCTTCGTCCTCGGGCTGGGCACCAGTGGACCCCAGGTCATGGAGGGTCTCCACGGGGTGCCGTTCGACCGGCCCGTCACCCGGACCCGGGAGACCGTGGAGATTGTTCGCATGGCCACCGGCGGCCACCGGGTCGAGTACGACGGTGAGATCCACCGCCTCCCCCTACCCGATGGGGAGGGCCGGGCCCTGCGCATCGGGGCCGAGGCCGCCCATGTGCCGATCTACCTGGCCTCCCTGGGCCCGGCCAACCTTCGACTCACCGGCGCCGTGGCCGACGGGTGGATCGGGAACTCCTTCTTCTGCGAGACCGCCGACGTGTTCCTGGACGAGATCCGGGCCGGAGCCCGTTCCGCCGGGCGTTCACTCCAGGACATCGAGTTGACGGTGACGGTGGGGGTGGAGTTCACCGACGACGTCGAGGCCGCGGCCCGCCGCCACTCCGCCGGCTTCGCCTTCACCTTCGGGGCCATGGGCTCGCCCACCACCAACTTCTACAACAACGCCTTCGCCCGACAGGGCTGGGGTGACGACGTGGCCGCGGTCCGGGACCTCTGGCTGGCCGGCGACCGGGAGGCGGCCCGGGCCCGGGTTCCCCTCGAGATCGGACGGGGCCAGAACCTGATCGGCCCCCCCGACGAGATCCGCCGCCGGCTCCGCCAGTACCGCGACTGCGGGATCGACTCCCTGCGGGTCGGCCCCGTCGGCGACACCCTCGACGAACAGCTCGACGCCCTGGGCCAACTCATGGACCTCATCGACGACGTCAACGCCGAGGGGGACAACGCCGGGGCCCCGGCCGACCCCCCGGGCTGAGGGCCCGCCTGCCGGTCACATCGGCCCCGCCACCCCCGACGAGAGCACCGCCCCGGACGAAGGGGTCACCCCTCCGCCTCCGGACCGCCGGAGGCGTGTGCGGGGCCTCGCCGCTCACCCGGTCGAAGCCTCCGGGACAGGGTCGGTGCTCAGTCCAACTGCCCCAGCCAGGCGATCGTCGGGGGGATCGACTCACTCAGTGGGGTCGGACGCCAGCCCAGCTCCTCGGTGGCGAACCGGGCGCTGGGCACCACGTGGGATTCCAGGAAGTGCAGGGCCCCGGCCGGTATCAGTGGGGGTCGATGGGTGCGGCGGGACCGGGCCTCACCGACTCGCGACACCAGGTGGGCCACCCAGCCGGGCATGACGGGGGGCACCCTCGAACCGGCGGCGTCGGCCACCAGCCCGGCCAGCTCCCGCAGGGTGACGTAGGGACCCGAGAGAATGGCACGGGTCCCCACC
>JALSTE010000280.1 GCA_026983855.1 Acidimicrobiia bacterium | reverse complement strand
ACGGGGGTGGAGTGGCAGTACTCGAGCAGGGCCTGATTCAGCTGCTCGGCCCCGAATCCCGGATCGAGAACACCGTGGACCCCGATCTCGGACCAGTCGCGGTCTGCGGGGCCCACGATCAGACAGGTGGTGCCGCTGTGGCGCGCCCGGGCCACCAGATCCCGGTCCACGTTGCCGGCCGAGGCGTCGAGGATCACCGCCGAACACGGCGTTCCCGAGTCCAGCCGGGCTCTCAGTTCCTCGGCGGAGAGACAGCGGATGAGATCGACGGGCACCATTCCCGACATGGCCCAGGAGAGGACCGACCCCACCCAGTCGGCCCGGGTCGGGGCCAGGACCATCACGGGGTAGCGGCCGCGACTCACTCGCCGTCCCCGTTCACCCTGACCAGGGTCACCTCGCCGGTGTCAGCCGCGGCGGCCAGGGCGACGGCGTCATCGGTGCGTTCCAGGGCCAGGGTCACGACCTGGCGGAAGCTCGCCAGCCCCGGGTCGCCCGATCGGGCCACGTCCATGACCGTGACCCCCCGCAGGATCACCGCGGTGGTGGCGTCCCGGCCCGATCCGGTGGTGGCGACCACGTGCACCACGTCGCCGGGGACCAGGCTCCCGTCCACGGCCCGGTCGGAGTCGAGCTCCAGGGAGATCTCCAGGGGGGGACGGGACCCATCCCCGGATGGTTCGAGATCGGACCGGGCCACGAGCTGGCCCTCGGCCAGCCTCCCGGCGGTCACCTGGCCCAGCACCAGCTCGGCGGTGGTGTCGTCGAAACTGTGGGAGGCCACCTCGGGGGGAAGGTCCATCTCCCGGAGACCGACGTCGCCGGGCCCGATGACGGTGCCCGGGGCCATGTCGTGGCGGGCGACCACGAAGCTGTGGAGGGGTTCGGCCCCGGCGGCCCCGAAGGCCGTGAACAGCCCCAGGGCCGAGACGGCCACCAGTAGACCGCCCAGGGCCGCCCGGGAACCGGGCCAGAGTCGTCGGGCCCGCACCACCTGGGCGGCACCGCGACCGGTTGCGACCGGCGGAGGGGGATGAGGACCTCCGGCACCATCGGGAGGTCGGGATGTCGTCGGGTCCGTCGTTCCACCTGCCACCGGTTCCACCCCTTCCGGGCCTACCCCCGCCCGCGGAACCCCTCGCGGTCCCCGGGGCGATCCGAGCCCCGGCCCGGGGCCCCGATGCACTTCATCTGTACCGAACGTGACCGTAGTCACAGATACGTGAAGTGGTCAATAGGGTATTGAAAAGTATTCAAAACACATGGCGAACCTCGCGGAACACACCCAGGGTGATGATGGGGGTGGACACCGGGTTCCTTCCGGGATCGGATCTCCGGATGTCATGGCAATCACACTTCACCCGAGCTCGGTCGCGTGGGCACTGAATGCGTGCCGCGGTCGGATTGGCTGAAGGTACCGTCACCGGGTCGGATGGGTGGTCCCGCTCCGGCCCCGACCTCCCACCGAGGCGTGGGGATCCCCGATACTCAAGTGTGGACTGACCGGGTCTATGCTGGGGAGTCGGGTCGAGTTGGAAGTCTCCCGGCCCACGTACATGGGACGTGAGGTGACCGTCGGTGGCGGCGGTCCGGTGAGGAGGGCGGGGAAGTGGCCGACGAGGAGTTCAGCCCGGGGAGGTCAGGGCGGTCCGCCCCCACTCCCGATGGTGGTGCCACGGACCCGGAAGCTGGATCCGGGGTCGATTCCCACTCCCGAATGGACCTGGTGATCTCCGGGGTGACGATCGTCGACGGAACCGGCGCCGAGCCCTTCGTGGGGGACGTCGGGGTGAGGGGTGACCGGATAGCCGGGGTCACCTCCCCCGGAACCCTCTCGGGGGCGACGATGATCGACGGTGCCGGCCTGGCCGTGGCCCCGGGTTTCATAGACGTCCACACCCACGACGACTTCGCGGTGGTGCTGCACCCCGAGATGGAGTTCAAGGTCATGGGGGGAGTCACCACCTGTGTGGTGGGGAACTGCGGTTTCGGTGCCGCCCCCCACGCCCTGGCGACCCTGCTGGCCTCGGCCCTGCATCCCGGCCGGGAGCTGCCGGAGTGGAGGGGCTACTCGGGCTACCTCACGCGGCTCGAGCAGGAACCCCCGAGTGTGAACGTCGCCGCCCTGGTGGGTCACGGGGTCGTCAGGGGTTCGGTCATGGGGACCGACCGGCGCCGACCGGTCACCGCCGAGTTGGCCGCAATGTGCCTGGAGATCGAGGAGGGCATGGAGGCCGGGGCCCTCGGCATGTCCTCCGGACTGATCTACGAGCCGGGCCGATATGCCGACACCGCCGAGTTGATCGACCTGTGCGGCCCGGTGGCCGACGCCGGAGGGTTGTACGCCACCCACATGAGGGACGAGGGGGTGGGTCTGCTGGAGTCGGTGGCCGAGGCCCTGGAGGTGGGGCGCAGGGCCGGGGTGCCGGTCCAGATCTCCCACCACAAGGCCTCCGGACCGGGGGCCTGGGGACTGGTCGGACCCAGTCTGGAGATGATCGAGGCGGCCCGGGCCGAAGGCCTCGACGTGTGGGCCGACCAGTACCCCTACACCGCCGGCAGCACGATTCTCTCCGCCGCGGTCCAGATGGACGACACGGAACCGGGATCGATCGTGATCTCATCCTGTGAACCCCACCCCGAATGGGAGTCGCGCTCCCTCGCCGACCTGGCTCGGACTTGGGACGTCGAACCGGATGCCGCGGTGGAGCGCATCCTGGGGGTGGCGCCGGGGACCACGGTGGTCATCCACTCCATGGACGAGGGGGACGTCCGGAGGGTCATGTGTCATCCGACCACCATGATCGGGTCCGATGGGCTACCCACCCTGGAGGGAAAGCCCCACCCCCGCCTCTACGGTTCGTTCGCCCGGGTGCTGGGGCACTACTCCCGGGACCTGGGGCTGCTCTCCCTGGAGACCGCCGTTCACAAGATGACGGGTCTGCCCGCGGCCCGGTTCGGCCTGACCGACAGGGGGGTCATCCGGCCGGGGGCGTTCGCCGATCTGGTGGTCTTCGATCCG
>JALSTE010000279.1 GCA_026983855.1 Acidimicrobiia bacterium | reverse complement strand
TGGCTGCTCGGCGAACATCTCGGCGTGGGCCCGTCCGATCTCCTCCCAACCGGATATGTCGGTCACGAAGACCCGGGTTCGCACGATGACCGCTCCGGGGGCCAATTGATCCACCGCCGCCCTGATCTTGACCAGTGCGGCCCGAGCCTGTTCGTAGCCCCCGGGTCCAGCCGCCCGGCCCGCCTCGTCCGTACCGGTGGTACCGCTGACGATGACCGTGTCACCGACCCTCAGAGCCCTCACGTACCCGAATCTCGGGGCCCAGGGCCCTCCCTCGTCCCATCTGGTGATCTCGGTCATGGGCCCATTCAACCCGATGCGGTGTGAGTTCGGCGATCCGTCCGGGTTACGCCCCGCGATCCGATCATCCCCGAGAATCCGACCCCGTCACACCCGAGCGGTAGGGGTCTGCTCAAATTGCGCCATGGAAGACACAACCGGATCCGGAGCCGGGGACGGGCCGGAGCCAGTAACCCCCTCACCCGACCCCTATGAGACCGTACCCCTGGTTCGCTGGGACGGTCCCTGGCCCGATGATGACCCCGATTCCGACTACAAGAGGCAGGTGGCCGACCACCGGCTGCTGGATCCGATGGACACCGTCCGGGGCCTGGCCGAGGCCCTGGACATCCCCGTCGGGGCGGTCGTTCAGCACATCCTGGCCCGCTGGGCCACCGCCGGCAGCAGTGCTCTCATGGAGCTCGGCTCGGAATCGGTGAACCGCATGCGCCGGATATTCGCCGAGGCCGAGACCGAGGGGACCGACGATGCCCGGCTGGCGGCCTACGGCGCTCTGTTGGGGATGGTCTCCTGGCTCAGCCACCCCCTCGACCACCCCGAGGTCTACGACCCGGCGGTCCGACCCTCGACCCAGACGGACTGACTGAGCCGACTGACCGTATCCCGCGACCGGGAGATCACGTTCGGGCGGATCAGTCACCGAGACGAGCGACGAAGTGTGCGAGGGCCTCAGGATTGGCCAGGGCCGCGGTGTTCTCGACCGGCCGCCCGTGCACCACCTCCCGTACGGCCAGCTCCGCCAGCTTGCCGCTGCGGGTCCGGGGGATGTCATCCACCGGGAGGATCCGGGCCGGAACATGCCGGGGCGAGGCCCCGGTTCGGATCCGGCGACGGATCCTCGACTCGAGCTCCTCATCGAGTTCCACGCCCGCCGCCGTTCTCACGAACAGCACCACCTCGGTGTCACCTCCCCCGATCTCACGGCCGATGACCACGCTCTCGAGGATCTCCTCCATGGAATCAACCTGCCGGTAGATCTCGGCCGTGCCGATCCTGACCCCGCCGGGGTTCAGGGTGGCGTCGGAACGGCCGAGGATCTCGAAGCCCCCCGATTCGGTGCGGACCGCGAAGTCCCCCTGGCACCACGCCCCGGAGAACCTCTCGAAGTAGGAGCGGTGGAACCGCTCCCCTCCCGGGTCGTTCTCGAAACGGAGGGGGACCGAAGGGAAGGGCTGGGTGCAAACCAGCTCGCCCCGCCGCCCGGGACCCGCCGGGGTCCCCTCCTCGGTCCACACCTCGGTGGCCATTCCCAGCATCGGACCCTGGATCTCCCCGGCCCGGACCGGTTCGGTCGGGATGCCCCCGACGAAGCAACCGCACAGATCGGTGCCGCCGCTGATCGAGGCCAGGTGCACGTCGGCCTTCACCCCGCCGTACACGTAGCGGTATCCCTCGGCCACCAACGGCGAGCCCGTGGAGCAGATCATCCTCAGGTCGGCCAGATCATGGGTAGCCGACGGAGCGACCCCGGCCTTGGCCACGGCCTCGAGGTACTTGGCCGACACCCCGAACAGTGAGACCCGTTCCCGTTCGGCCAGGTCGAAGAGGCGCTCAGGGCCGGGGTGGAACGGGGATCCGTCGTAGAGCACGGCCGTGGCCCCCGAACCCAGTACCGACGCCAGCCAGTTCCACATCATCCAGCCGGCGGTGGTGAAGTAGAACACCCGGTCACCCGGACGGATGTCGCAGTGCAACCGGTGTTCCTTGAGGTGCTGGAGCAGTATGCCGCCGGCCCGATGAACGATGCACTTGGGCACCCCGGTGGTTCCCGAGGAGAACAGAATGTAGAGAGGGTGATCGAAGGGAAAGCGCTCGAAGGGAACTGGATCCACCGGCTCCTCACCCAACCACTCATCCCAGCGGTCCCGCCGCTCCAGCCCGGACTGCTCGATCCCGGTGGCCGCCACCTCGAAACCCAGCTGTTCCAGATAGGGGATGGTCACCACCTTGCGCAGTCCAACCAGGTGCGAGGCGACCTCATCGAGTTCCGCCACCCGGCTGATCACCTTTCCGTTGTAGGTGTAACCGTCGACCCCCACCAGCACCTTGGGTGATATCTGCGAGAACCGGTCCACGATCCCGGCCACACCGAAATCAGGTGACCCCGAGGAGAACGTGGCCCCCACCGTGGCGGTACCCAGCATCAGCACCACGGTCTCGACGATGTTGGGCAGCCAGGCCGCCACCCGGTCGCCGGGTCCGACTCCCTCGGCCCTCAGGGCCCGGGCCACCCGGGCCACCGAGGATCCGAGCTCGTCCCAGCTCAGGGATCGGCGCCGGCCCGACTCGGCGATGGCCACGAGCGCCTCACCGTCACCGGTGACCCGCAGCAGGTTCTCGGCGAAGTTGAGTTCCGCGTCGGGCAGGAATCGGGTCTCGGAGAACCCGTCGCCGTGCTCCACCATCCGGGCACCCCGTTCACCCACCACCCCGAACCAGTCCCAGAGCTCGGACCAGAAACGTCCGGCATGCTCGACCGACCACTGGTGCACCTCGGAGTAGTCCGTCGATTCCAACCCGTACACGTCCCTGACGTGCTCGGCGAAACGGTGCATCTGCGAATCCGCTGCTCTCTCCGGCGATGGTCTCCAGATGACTTCGGCCATGGGGCCAAACTACCCGTGGCGGATCCTCTCACCGACGCCCACGGCTCTCAGGGCAGGACCGGTCGCCAGGCCACCCAGACCCCACCAGAGACACCGACGCCCACGGCTCTCAGGGCAGGACCG
>JALSTE010000278.1 GCA_026983855.1 Acidimicrobiia bacterium | reverse complement strand
CTCACGGTTCGTTGAGGGCCGCATCGGTGGTCATCTGGGTGGGGGGACGGGCCACGGAATCTCACTCACCTCTCACAGTTCGTTGAGGGCCGCAATCCGTTCGTCGATCGGGGGGTGGAGCACATAAGCCCGACCGAACCGGGACCGGGGGCTCCCACCCGGGGTGTCGTCGACGGCCAGGGGGGCCTCGATCCACATGTGGGAGGTGGCCGGGGAGGCCGTGACCACCACCGCCGTCCCTCCCCTCATCTTCTCCAGGGCCTTGGCCAGGCCCGGCGGGTAGCGGGTGAAACCCACCGCCTCCATGTCGGCCAGGAACTGCTCCTGGTCCCCCACCACCGACCTCACCAGACGGGCCGACAGGGGCGTGAGGAGCCCGAACAGATAGCCGGGGACCACACCCAGGGCACCCAGACCTCCCCGGGCGGCGGCCCGGAACCCGAGATCGGAGAACAGCCCCGGGAATCCCAGCAGGACCGCGGCCAGCTGGTCCACGGCCGTGGCCTGGGTCCGGATGCGGCCCAGCTCGTCGGCCATGACCCCCTCGAGTTCGATCCGGTCCAGGGCCTCCAGCAGACCGGTGGTGACGGCCAGCGACCCGTGGTCGGGGTCGCGTCCCACGGCGAAGGCGTTGATTCCCGGGTCGTCGATGACGTGGAGGGCCGGGGTGGGGACGCCACGGGCCACGCACAGACCGTCGACCACGTTGTGGTAGCGGGGATGGTCCTCCGACGATGCCGGACGGGCCCCCACCATCCGCAGCAGGAACCGGTCGGCGCGGGCCACCGCCCACCCGGCGGCCAGGCCGGCCAGCACGAATGCGATCAGCACCCCGACCCAACCCAACCCGAGCAGGTACAGCACCAGACCCAGCACCACCCCGACGGCGACGATGAATCCGGTGACTATGAGCTGGGAGCGACGCCGGTTGGCGGTCACCTGTTCGTTCACGGGAACCTCGGTGCTGTCGGGGATGAAGGGTGAGAGCCTCCGCCGGGCGGGACCGTCAGGGATATCAGAACTGGACCTGGACCGGACCCCGGGCCTCACCCTCGGCCTCGAAGTACTCCGCCGGCTCGAAGTGGAACATCGAGGCCATGATGTTGGTGGGGAAGGTCTGGATCTTGGTGTTGTACTTCAGGACGGAGTCATTGTAGAACTGCCGCGAGTAGGCGATCTTGGACTCGATCCCGGTGAGTTCGTCCTGGAGCTGCAGGAAGTTCTGGTTGGCCTTGAGGTCGGGGTAGGCCTCGGCCAGGGCGAACAACCGGCTCAGGGCCCCGGTGAGCATGTTGTCGGCCAGGGCCTGATCGTGGGGGCCCGCCGCCGAGAGTCCGCTGTTGCGGGCCGCCACCACCTGCTCGAGGGTCTCCTTCTCGTGCCCGGCGTAGCCCTTGACCGTCTCCACCAGATTGGGGATCAGGTCGTAGCGCTGCCGGAGCTGGACGTCGATCTGGGCCCACGCCCCCTCGACCTTGTTGCGGAGGCGGACCAGACCGTTGTATCCGCCGATCATCCAGGCCACCACCAGGGCGACGAGGACCAATACGACTATGAGGACAATCACCGGGCCTCCAGGGGCGAGGGTACGGCCCTCCAGTGTAGGACCCCCCGACCCGACCCCGGTTCGGGGTGGATCACCGGGGGGCGATCGTCCCTCACCGC
Organism: Acidimicrobiia bacterium; assembly: GCA_026983855.1. Lineage (GTDB taxonomy): Bacteria > Actinomycetota > Acidimicrobiia > Acidimicrobiales > Poriferisodalaceae > DRKF01. The sequence goes on along the minus strand of JALSTE010000278.1, from coordinate 1,368 downwards.
CCGGCGGCCGGTTTCGGCTGACCGGGGGACCCGGCCGGGGGCCGGGACTCCCCGACCCATCCCCGACGGCCCCTCACGAACCGGCGGCGACGGGAGCGGGCCAGCGGGTGGGCGACGAGAGCACCGAGCGGTAGATGGCCACGTAGCGCTCGGCCAGACGGGCCATGGAGAACTCCTCGGCCCGATCCGCTCCCCTGATCACCAGATCCTCGGCCACCACGGGATCGGTGAGCACCCGACCGAGGGCCGAGGCCAGGGCCCCGGCGTCGCCGGGGGGCACCATGAGCGCCTCCCGACCGGAGGAGACGACATTGCGGTAGCCGGGCAGATCGCTGGCCACCACCGGGGTGTGGGCGGCCATGGCCTCCAGCAGGACCACCCCGAAGCTCTCCCCCCGCAGGGAGGGGAAGCAGGCCACGTCGGCGGCCCGCAGACGTCTCATCAGCTCGATGTCGTCGGGGGCCCCGATCCAGTCGATCCGCTCGTCGTGACCGTGGAGGGAACGCAGGCGGTCGGTCTCGGGTCCCGAGCCCCCCACCCAGAGCCTGACCCCCGCCGGAAGGTGGGAGAAGGCCTCGAGCAGCACGGCCAGGCCCTTGCGGGGTTCGTGACGGCCCCAGAAGAAGATCGTCGGGTGCTCCGACGGCCAGGGCTCGGCCTTGGCGAAGCGTTCGAGCTCCACCCCGTTCCAGAGCACCTCGTACTCGCCACCGAGGGCGTCGGCGGCCATCTCCGCCGCCTCGGGTGAGACCGCCACCCTCCGGGAGATGCGGGACGCCAGCCAGCGGGTCCCCGGCACCAGGTAGGCGTTGTTGCCCCCCGCCGCGTGCCAGGTGCCCACCGTGGGGGTGGGGTTGAGGAACAGCACCGTCTGGCAGGGCCCGGGCACGAGGGGCTCGTGTAGGTGGATCACGTCGAAGGTCTCGTCGCGGATGGCCCTTATGGTCCTCAGGGCACAGCTGGGATCGGGGGCCACGGGGGCCACCGAACCGTTGGCGGCGGTGGGAATGCTGTTGCCCAGGGCGGTGATCCCCGGCTCGGGTGGGGCCCCGTCGCAGGGACCCAGGACCCTCACCGCGTGCCCCGCCTGGCGCAGGGAGCGACCCAGGGCCAGCACCTGGGACTGGACGCCACCCGGGAGGGTCAGGCTGTAGGGGGATACGAGACCGATACGCACGACATGGTCACGCTAGGTGATCAACGCCGCCTCCACCACCCCTCACCGCATGAACCCGGACGCGACGACCCCACCCCATGGGGCACACTGGCCCGGTGCGCGTGACCTCACTTTTCCTGGCCGACCACGCCGAGGCCGTGGGCGGCAAGCTCTACGTGACCGGCGGGGGGTGGGACACGATCCGGGCCTCG
>JALSTE010000277.1 GCA_026983855.1 Acidimicrobiia bacterium | reverse complement strand
TCGGAGGGGGCGTGGAGGTCCCGCTCGCAGAACGGCGAGTGTTCCAGGAACTGACCGGTCCCCGACAGGTATCGCCGGGGGAACCGGACGTGACTGTTGAATTCCAGAGTCAGGGCCGAGAACTCCGCCCCGGGGTCGAGCACCCAACAGTGGGTGACCGACGAGGGGATCACCACGTAGTCACCGGCTTGGAACCGGAGTCGCCCGAACACACTGTCGAGGTGTCCGGAGCCGTCGTGGACGAACACGATCTCGTCGCCGGTGGCGTTCCGGTAGAGGGGTCCCGAGCCCTGGGTCCGGACGTGGCCGATCGCCACGTTCTCGTTCCGAAGCAGAAGCCGCCTACCGGCCACCGGGTCCTCGCCGGGGGTCAGCGCCGCCGTTCGCAGATGACGCGGTGACAGGGGGTGATTGGGAACCCCCACCGGATGGGAGTCGCTGACGGCCTCGATGGAGACGATGGCGGTGGGACTGCCCCGGTGGTACAGCAGGGACGATGCCTGGGAGAAACCCTCCTGGCCGATCAGCTCCTCGGCGTGGAGCGAGCCGTCGGGTTGGGGGAAGCGGGTGTGGCGCTTCGGTGGTATCTCTCCCACACTCCGGTAGTGGGGCATAGGGCACCTCTCTGTGGAATCGGGGCCATCTTTTCACGGTGATTTCGCCCGGGCCAGCGATCGGACATGACCCGTGCCGGGCGATACCGGCGATGTCAGGGTGGTCGGTCTTGGTGGATGGGGCATTATGGAGTCACCATTGAGGTGACAACGGAGGAAACCATGTTCCGCAGCCACGACCAGAAGATCGAGCAACTGGCCGAGATCGAGCCGTTTCACCACCTCAGGGAGACCGATCTGAAGAAGGTGGCCGCCGCTGCCGACACGATCAAGCTCCCGGCGGGCAAGGAGCTCATCAGCCAGGGAAAGACCAACAACACCGCCTTCGTCCTCATCGAGGGGGAGGCCGAGGTGAGCCGCAACGGCGTGCTGGTGGCCCGTCTCGGTCCGGGGGCGGTGATCGGTGAGATGGGTCTCCTTACCCAGACCGAGGGGGTGGCGTCGGTCACCCTGTGCCAGGACAGCGAACTCCTGGTCATGGACGGCCAGCACTTCCTCGGAGTGCTGGCGGCGGTACCGGAGTTCGCCCTGGAGTTGCTGACCCAGATGGCCCACCGGCTGAGGGCCATGGACACCGCCCTGGCCGACCGGATCGAGCAGTCCTGACCGTCGCCGGGGGCCGCTGACGCCGTCAGTCGCCGGTGTCGTCGTCGGTGGTGGAGGTGACCACCGCCAGAACCTCATCGCCGAACTGTTCGAGCTTGGCCGGGCCTATGCCGCGGCAGCGTCCCAGTGAGAGCAGATCGGTGGGACGGCGGCGGGCGATCTCGGCCAGGGTGCGGTCGTTGAACACCCGGTAGGCGGGGATCCCGTCCCGTCTCGCCCTATTGAGTCTCCATTCCCGCAGGGCCCGTCCCAGGGGGGTGTCGAAGGCGGTGCTCTCGTCGCCGGTGCTCCGGCGACGAGATGGGGCGGGGCGTTCGGCGGTGGATTCGACCGGGGGGGCCGACCCCCGGGGCCGGGGACGGCGCATCTGCTCGAGGTAGGGGCTGGGCTCGGTCTCCGAACCCACGATCCGCAGCGACTCGCGGGCCCGGGTGATGGCGACGTGGAAGATGCGCCTCTCCTCCTGGCCGTCGGTGGCCAGACGGTGGGGAAACTGGCCCAGGGAGGCCCCGTGGACGATCACGTGGTCCCACTCCCTGCCCTTCACCCGGTGCACGGTGGCCAGATGGACCCCTTCGGGGTCGGGGACCCGGTCCAGGTGGTCCCGCAGCCAGGGTTCGAAATCGGCGCCGTCGGGTAGGAGACGGGCGGTCTCGGTGAGGGCGATCAGGTCGTCACCGTGGCTGGAGCGGTCCTGGCGGGTGCGGGACCGGTCCAGGGCGTCCACCGATGCATCCATGCCGACCTCGTCCCGTAGGGCCAGCAGGAGCCGGTGGGGCCCATGGCCGCGGTGGAACCGATGGGTGAGCAGCTCGAGATCGGAGACGAACGATCTCACCTTGTCGCCGTCCCGGCCGCTCAGCCGATCGGCGAGGCCGTGCAGGGCCCGGATGCTGTGGTTCTCGCCCATCCAGCCCACCACCCGGGGTGAGATGGCCCGGGAGGGTCGGCGGGCCGCCATCTCGATGTCCTCGGGGGAGAAGTGACGCCCCCCTCGGGCCAGACGCAGCCAGGCCAGGGCCGCCCTCACCCCCGAACGCTGGAGGAACTGCGGGCCCACACCCCCCGCGCAGGACACACCGGCCTCGACCAGGCCCACTGATATCGGCACCAGCAGGGAGTTGACCCGGGTCAGGACCGCCACGTCCCGGGCTCGGATCCCACCGTCGACCATCTCCCGGACCGCCCGGAGGGTCTCCTCGACGGGGTCGGCCACGGTGGACACCACCAGGGAGTCGGGGTCGGACCTGGCGTCGGGACGGGGCCGGATGACCTTGTCGACCCTCTCGGTGTTGTGGCTCAACAGGTTGGCGGCGGCGGAGACCACCGGGGCCGGACAGCGGTAGTTGACCTCCAGGGCGTGGCTCCCCGCCCCCGGGACCCAATCGGAAAAACGGGTCAGCCAGCGGGGGGTGGCCCCGGTGAACCCGTAGATGGTCTGGTCGTCGTCGCCGACCCCGAACACACCGTATCCGGGAGAGGAGAGCAGACGGACCAGCAGCATGTGGGCGGGGGTGAGGTCCTGGAACTCGTCCACCAGCAGCAGTCGGCAGGCCCGGCGGGCCGCCTCCCGGGCCGGGGGATCGGTGAGGAGGATCTCGATCGCCCGGTACACCTGCTCATCGAAATCGACCAGGTTGCGCCGCCGGAGTATCTCCCGGAACTGCCGGAGGGTGGCCTCGAGACCGTCCACGTCGCCGATCTCGTCCTCCACGGTGTCGGGGTCGCGCAGTCCCAGGCGCACGGCCGACAGGGCCTCCAGCCACGGGGCCAGGGGATCCACGTTGGCCCGGCGACGGACCTTCACCAGCCCTGAG
>JALSTE010000276.1 GCA_026983855.1 Acidimicrobiia bacterium | reverse complement strand
GCCACGGGGGCCGCACCCCTGACCGTGAACTTCACCGACCAATCCACGGGGTCACCCACCGGATGGACCTGGGACTTCGGCGACGGCACCACCGACACCACCCAGAACCCCACCCACACCTACACCAACCCCGGCACCTACACCGTCACCCTCACCGTCACCGACGGCACCGGAACCGACACCCTCACCGCCACCAACTACATAGCGGCCACCAACGACATCTCCTTCGTGGCCACCGCCGACACCTACGTCAAGTTGGCCTCGCCGGACAAGAACTACGGAACCCTGAGTTTCCTACGTATCCGGTCCTCGACCACGAACCCCTACCGGGTCCTGGTCAAGTTCAACGTGACCGGTCTGGGTTCGCCGACGTCGGTCAAGTTGCGGATGTTCGTCACCGACCCCAGTCCGTCCGCCGGCGACCTCTACCTGGTCGACTCCACCTGGGATGAGACCACGGTCACCTGGAACACCGGCCCACTCATCACCGGGATCCCCGTAGCCACCGGCGGCTCCGCCACCGCCGGCCAGTGGTATGAGTGGGACGTCAGCGGTGTGGTCACCGCCGACGGGGTCTACGCCTTCGCCCTCGTCTCCAACAGTGGGAACAGCGCCTACTTCGACAGTCGCGAGGCGACCAATCAGCCCCACCTCCTCGCCACCCGATGACCGCCGTGCGGACCGTGCTCGCCCCCGTTCTCCTGACGCTCGCCCTACTGGCGGCCTCGTGCTCCGGCGGGAGCACGGCGGACGCCGCTCTCCCCGGATCCGCCCCGACCCCGACCCCGTCATCGGGCCGGGACTCCACCGAACCGGCCCCGACCACCGCTCCTTCCACGACCGCGCCCCGACCTTCGACCACGGAGACCCAGGCCACCACCACCACCGGTATCCCTCCCGAACCAACGGAGACCGACACCCACCTGGTGACGGAGTCCTTCGATTCCCCGGGAACCGGAACCTGGGACCCCACCGACTTCGAAGCCGAGGCCGGAGGATCCGGATCGGTTGCCGTGCAGCTCGACGCCGGTTGGATGACCATCGACCCCGAAGGTTCCAGTGAGTGGGCCCGGGCCGCCGCCCTGGGTGGGGCCAACACCGATGCCGAGCTGGTCGTGAGCCTCACCTCCCGGGGATCGGGATTCGGAAGCGCGTTCATCGGAATGCGCACCGATGGGGAGTGGCAGGACGCCATCCCCTACATGCCCCACCGAGGCCTGGTCGTGGAGTACGAGTTCACCCCCGGGACCGGGGGTGGGCTGACCCTCTACGAACTCAGCGGCGGCACCACCACGATCCTCGCCACCGCAACGGGCCCCGAACTCCCCGAGAACGACAAGGTGTGGATCAGATTCCGGGTGGCGGGTGACACCGCCGCTCTGCGCATCTGGCCCGACGGTTCTCCGGAGCCCTCGACCTGGGCCCTCGAGAGTGCCGTGGGACTCGACGTCGACGGCTTCCTCACCCTGGCCCTCCGCGATGACCCGGGGGCGGCGGTCAGTTGGGACGATCTCGTACTCTACGGCGACCCCGAAGGGCAGACCGGATGATCTGGATGACCCTCGCGGGGGCGGGCCTGTCCACACTGGGTCTGATCCTCTCATACCTCGTGGGCCTGGCGCCTCTCCCCCTGTTGACCCTGGCCACAGGTCTGGCGGTCCTGCTCACCGTCGCCTCGGTGTCAGCGTTTCGGGCCACCGCCGTGAAGCGGGACTTCAGCGATCCACTGTTCGGACAACGTCTGGCCTGGGAGCTGGACCGCTGCCGACGCCACGAGCGGTGCTTCTCCCTGGTCCTGTTGCCCATTCGCCACGCCGGTCAGACCCAGGAGACCCTGCGAACCCTGCGAGGCTCCCTGCGGAGCATCGATTCCCTCGACATCGGGCCACGGGGAGTCATGGCTCTGCTTCCCGAGACCGACCACTCGGCGGCGCAGGTGGTGGCCAGACGTGCCGCGGGCCTCCTTCCCGTCGAGGTGGACGGAAGTCTCCTGCGCGTGGCCGGCTTCCCCGAGGACGGGGTGACCATCGGAGCCCTCATGGAGGTCCTCAGCTCCGGATCTCCCCGTCCCCACGAGGCCCGATCGTGACGTCCGCCGGTCGGGGATATCTGCTCGTCAAGCGCCTCCTGGACCTGGTCTTCATCACCGTGGCCCTACCAGTCGTGCTTCCCCTGGGGCTGATCCTGGCCCTCCTCATCAGAATTGACTCCCCCGGTCCGGTGCTCTTCGCCCAGGAGAGAACCGGGCAGCACGGGCGCCGGTTCCGCATGTGGAAGTTCCGGACCATGGTGGCCAACGCCGAGGAGCTCAAAAAGGACCTGGCCCACCTCAACGTCCTCGAGCCACCCGACTTCAAGATCCCCGACGATCCCCGCATCACCCGCGTGGGTCGCTTCCTGCGGAAGACCAGTCTCGACGAGCTCCCCCAACTGCTGAACCTGGCTCAGGGAACAATGACCCTGGTGGGTCCACGACCGACCTCCTTCGCCGCCCACACATACGACCTCTGGCACACCTCCAGACTCGAGGTCCCGCCCGGTATAACCGGGCTCTGGCAGATAACGGCCCGCCACACCACCGGATTCGACGAGAGGCTCCGCCTCGACCACCGCTACATGGGGGAGATGTCGCTCAGAACCGATCTGCGAATCCTCCTCGGCACGGTTACGACGATCTTCGGCGGCAGGGGCGCATGACCACCCGATCCGAGACACACACCGAGGTGAGACCTTGATGGCTCTACTGGTGAAACCCACGGTCGCCCTGCTGGCCCTGCTCGGTGGGCTCACCCTGATCGGCAGTTCGGGCACCCGAACCCCCGACGGCTATGGCACCACGGGTCCCCCGCCGGGGGCCGGCACCGTCATCACCGGTGAACTCCACCAGACTGCAACCGCCACCGTCGCCAGTGGCGACAGCGCCATCGGCTACTGGGTCCTCGACCGCGACGGGACCATCGAGGCCTTCGGGGACGCCCCGCAGTTCCCGGCCATCAACGGTGTGGCCCTCGACCTCGAGTCGGCAGCGGGAGGGGGAGCA
>JALSTE010000275.1 GCA_026983855.1 Acidimicrobiia bacterium | reverse complement strand
GCGAGCCGGACGAGCCGCCTTCTCCACCATCGACCTGCCCCGGGCCGCGACCCTGCTCGCCCAGGGTGCCGGTCGCCTGATACGCACCGCCGCCGACCGGGGGGTGGTGGCGGTGCTCGACCCCCGCCTGGGAAAGGCGGGCTACCGCTGGGATCTGGTCCGGGCCCTACCCCCCATGTCCCGTACCCGGGAGACCTCGGTGGCGGTGGAATTCCTCCGCCGGGCCGTGTCCCAGGAATCGACCACCTCCCCCACCGGCAATGGCGATGATGTTGACACCACCGAAGGCCCGGAGGGGGACCCGGCCCACCGAGGGGGGTCCACGCGGTGATTCCGGGGGTGGTGACGGTGCGGACCATCTCACTGTTGTCGGGCCCCCTGGTCCTGGGGGCCTACCTCCTGGGTTCGGTCCCCCTCGCCCACCTGGTGCGGCGTCGTCGTCTGTTCCGCCAGATCGAGGACCTGGGAAGCGTCGGGGACGTGGCCGGCGCCATTGGTGGCACCCCGGCCCAGAGGGGCCGGGAGGGGGAGCTGGCCGTGGTCGTATACGAGGCCCTGCTACCCGTGGCCCTGGCCACCGTGGCCTGGCACCTGGTGGAGTCCGTGGCCCCGGGATCGGGGAACTCCTTCGACAACATCTCCGCCATCGGCTACCTGTCCAACCAGGCCCTACTGGTCTGGCAGTCCATCGCCCTGTGGGTGGGGGCGGCGGCGGTGGCCGGCCAGGTGGCCTCGGCCTTCCTGGGACTTCGCGGGGGTACCGGGATTCCCGGGGTCATGGGCCTGGCCCTGGCCTACACCCCGATCACCTACGCGGTGGCGGTGTTGATCTTCTTCGCCGTGGTGACCGTCACCCACGACCACCGAAGGGCCGTGATCACCGCTCTGGTGGGGGCGGTCGGCTGGTCCTGGATCGCCTGGGTGATCGAGCTGGATTCCGGCTGGGGCGCCACCCACGGTCCCGAACTCTCGCTGTGGATCACCGTGGTGGGGGCCCTGGCCGTGGCCGGGGTGTCCCGTACCACCGACTACCGCTCCCCTCCGCCCGTTCGTTGACCACGGTCGGCCCGGACCCCGGTGGTCACCCGGCGTCACGTTCGGGGTACCACCCACGGGCCCCGGCGAGGTGGTTCTACTCCAGGTCGTGAATGGGGTCCAGGAGACGGTCCACCAGATCGGCCCGGTTCTGCCAGTTCCGTTCAACGGACACCCGCAACTCGATGTGGGCGCCCTCGGGGAGTTGCCGGCGGACCGCCGTACCCACCTCCTTGAGGACCAGACCGCCCTTGCCGATCACCATGCCCTTCTGGGAGTCCCTCTCCACCAGGATCTCAACACCTATGCGGGGCCAGTCCCATTCCGTGATCCGGGTGGCGATGGAATAGGGAAGCTCCTGGCGGAACCTGGCCAGCAACTGCTCCCGGACCAGTTCGGCCACCCGGAACGGCTCGGGCACGTCGGTGACCATGTCGGGAGGGAAGTACCTGGGCCCCGGCCCCAACCGCGAGACCAGGTGGTCGAGGAGTTCGGGAACGCCCTCGCCGGTCACCCCCGACACGGGGAACCAGGCCTCGGCGGGGAGATCGGATGTCAGGGCCAGCTGATCGGCGACCTGGGCGGGGCGGGCCCGGTCGATCTTGGTGACGACCACGACGAAGTCCCGGCCGAGCCGGTCGGCGACGTAACGGTCACCGGTGCCGAAGGGCGCCGTGGCATCCACCACGAGGACCGGGATGTCTATCTCGTCGAGGGCCTCGGTGGCGGTGGTGTTGAGTCGGCGGCCCAGGGCCGACACCGGCTTGTGGATCCCGGGGGTGTCCACGAACACCAGCTGGGCCCCGGGTCGGTTGTGGACCCCCATGACCCGATGGCGGGTGGTCTGGGGCTTGTCGGAGACGATGCTCACCTTCGTTCCCAGGATCCGGTTCAGCAGGGTTGACTTTCCGGCGTTGGGGCGGCCGGCGAGGGTGGCGAAACCCGAACGGAACTCGGTTTGGCCACCGCCACCTCCGCCCGCCCCCGCGCCCGGCACCCCCGCCTCGTCCCCGCCTCCGTCGATCCCCGTGGGCGGGTCGCCCCCGGTCGGGCGTTCGGGGGAGATCCCCGACCCCCGCCCGTGCGGTGTACCCGCCTCCGGGGTCATCGACTCACCCTGAGGGTCTCGATCCGGCGGCCCTCGACCCTCTCCGCCGTGAGTGAGACACCGTCCCAGCGGGCGGACTCGCCGGGTCGGGGTACGTGTCCCACCAGGTCCAGCAGCAGGCCACCGACGGTGTCCCACTCCCCCTCGGGCAGCTCCACGTCGAGCAGCTCACGGAACTCGTCCACCCCGAGTCTCCCACTGACCCGGATGTCGCCGTCGGCCAGTTCCTCGACGAGGGGTTGTTCGTCGTCGTACTCGTCCACGATCTCGCCGACCAGTTCCTCGATGATGTCCTCCAGGGTGATCAGACCGGCGGTACCGCCGTACTCGTCAACCACTATCGCCATGTGCATGTGGGCCCCCTGCATCTCCCTCATCAGCTCGGCGACCTTCTTGGACTCCGGTACGAAGGGGAGGTCACGGATGACACCGGCCCCCTCCAGGGGCTCGTCGAGCTGCCCGGCCAGGTGGGCCCTCATGAGGTCCTTGCTGATCACCACACCCACCACGTCGTCGACGTCGTCTCCGATTACCGGCAACCGGGTGTAGCCGTGGTCGAGCACCAGGCGGATCGCATCGCGCACCTTCGCCCGGCGGGGGACGGTCACCATGTCGGGTCGGGGGACCATGACCTCACGGGCGATGGTGTCCCCGAGTTCGATGATCGACCCGATCAGGCCCGCCTCGTCGGATTCGATGACGTCGGCCTCCGCCGCCGCCTCGGCCATGGCCAGCAGTTCGTCCTCGGAGATGACCTGCTCGGCCGGACGTCCGAGCGACGGTGACAACGGGCCCATGACCGCCCCGAGCAGTCCGGTCAGCCAGCGCAGAGGTCCGAAGGAGGCCACGACGGAGGCGGGTCGGGCCAGCACCCGGGCCAGGTGGTCGTTGTTCTCCA